>NZ_CP029984.1:1320471-1563445 GCF_003293675.1 Gardnerella leopoldii | reverse complement strand
TTTTTCCTTTCTTCTTCTCCTTCGTGCTAGGTACACGAAGAAAAATTTGCTGTGTAACTCCAACCGGAGCCACACACGCCCGTCAAACTAGGACTGACCGGCGTTTGCTATTAACATACCCCCCCCCGTTCGAAAAAGTCAAGAGCCAACACACAACTCATTAACAAAAAACATTCATATTTTTATAAAAATATTTCAGTCAAACTATTTTCAAGAATAAAAAATACAGTATTATGCGTTATTTTTCGTAAAAATGTCAATTTCAAGGTTTTTAAAGATTTTTCTCAGAAAACTCTCAGGAAACTCTTGAATACTCCCCCAACCAGCCGCAAAACCGTTGCAATATAGCCACTCTTGCGCGACACGCCGACAACCCGCTTCTCGCGTATCGCACGCGGCAAAAACTTTACAGCGGTGTAAATAAAAGGTCGTTTGCGTGCGAAATAGCGGCAAAAACTTTACGCGCGAGTAAAGAAAAGGTTGGGACGCAACAAAAAAGGCGGCAGGAATAATCCTACCGCCTAATTTTCACTATGCACACACGCATAAAACTGCGTTACGCGCAAAGCAACAAAAAGTTAGAACTACTTAAGTTCAACGGAAGCGCCAGCCTCTTCGAGGGCAGCCTTAGCCTTCTCAGCATCTTCCTTCTTAGCCTTCTCGAGAACAGCCTTTGGAGCGCCGTCCACGAGAGCCTTAGCTTCAGCCAAGCCGAGGCTGGTCAAAGCACGCACAGCCTTGATGACTGCAATCTTCTTATCGCCAGCAGCGGTGAGAACGACGTCAAACTCGTCCTTCTCTTCCTCAGCAGCACCAGCAGCAGCTGGAGCAGCAGCAACAGCGGCTACAGGAGCAGCAGCTTCGACATCAAACTTATCTTCGAATGCCTTGACGAACTCAGAGAGCTCAACGAGGGTCATTTCACCGAAAGCTTCAAGAAGCTCTTCGTTAGTGAGCTTAGCCATAATTGGCTTCCTTTCTTACTTGGCCGGGCATACTTTATGCCTTACGACCATAACATTTTTATATTTGGTTGGTCTCATGCAGCAAGCTGCAAGGGAATCAAGCGGCCTTTTCCTGCTTCTCGCGCAAAGCGTCGATTGTACGAACTGCCTTGGTTGGCAATGCGTTGAACAGGCAAGCGGCCTTGGACATGGTGCCCTTGAGCGCGCCGGCCATTTCGGAAAGCAACTGTGGGCGCGACTTCAAGTCGGCGAGCTGCTTTGCACCTTCGGCATCGTAAACGGTTCCATCTGCGAAACCGCCCTTAATGACGAGGGCTTTATTCTCTTTGGCAAAATCACGCAAGGTCTTAGCAGCCTCAATGAAATCACCCTTAACGAAGGTGACTGCAGTTGGGCCGGCGAGAAGCTCGTCGAGACCTTCAATGCCCGCTTCCTTAGCAGCAATACGAGCAAGCGTGTTCTTAGCCACAGAGTAGGAAGTATCGCGGCCTAGCTTTTCGCGCAGAGTAGAAATCTGCGGAACGGTAAGCCCGCGGTACTCGGTGAGGTAGATAGCGTCTGCATTACGGAAAAGTTCCGTAAGCTCGGCAACTACCGCTTCCTTTTCGGGCCTCTTCATGGCGTTCCTTCCTAAATTGGCCGTAGGTGAAAGAAACGCATCAAGCTTAATTAAACAGGGCAATAAAAAAAGCCCTGCGCACTGGCAGAGCAACATAAGAAGCACTAAAGCGTGCTAAATTTTCGACTCATAACGAGATCCGCTATAAATCCTCGCTCAACCTGTGCTGGCATGACGCATCAATTTCAGGAATCTCGCGATCCCACCAACGGTCTGTGGTTTACGTTGGGTAATTTTAATACGCTGTTAGGACAATGTCAAGAGAAATATTATAGAAATAAAAAAGAGGGCATGTAATTTACATACCCTCTAATTTTTTAATTTTTACTTTTATATTTTTTGTTTCACAAGTTCACTACTTGTAAAATGCACCCTTACATTAAATGCACATTTACAGCACAGCATTAGCAACAAAATCAAGTAAGAACAGCAAAGAAACAATCCAAAGCATTGGATGAACTTCTTTAGCACGCTTCTTGCAAGTCATCACCAAGCAGTACATGATAAAGCCGGCGGCGATACCATAAGAAATGTTGTAAGAGAATGCCATGAACACTGCAGCGAAAAATGCAGGAATTGCCTCAGAAATATCATCCCAAGCAATTTCCTTCAAAGAGCTTGCCATCATGCAACCAACAACCACAAGCACACCGGCAGTTGCAGCAGCAGGAACAGCGGAAACTACAGGAGCAAGCACTATAGAAAGCGCGAAGCAAATAGACACAACTACGGAAGTCAAACCGGTACGACCACCAGCACCAATACCTGCAGCAGACTCTACATAAGTAGTGGTATTAGAAGTACCGAAAATTGCACCAACAGAAGTTGCGATGGAATCAGCGAACAAAGCGCGATCCATCTTGGAACTAAAACCGGAGCCGTTTTCAAGAGCTTTTTCGTCAGCCTCAGAGAAGATACCTGTACGACGACCAGTGCCAATGAAGGTACCCAAGGTGTCGAAAGTATCAGACATTGAGAATGCAAAAATCGTTATCAAAACAAGCGGAACACGCGAAGGGTCTGCAAACAGCGTTGAGAAGCCTTTGTCACTAAATATTGCGCAGAAAGTAGTTGGCAAATTATTAAAAGCTTCTGAAACTGAAACAGAATTGCTCATGGTTGTAAGTCCCATTGGAATACCGATTAATGCAGTAACAACAATGGAAATAAGCAAAGATCCACGAACATTCAACACAGTAAGCACGATTGCCAAAAGCAATCCAATGAGGAACAACCACAATACTGGGTTCTTTAAAACAGCAAGACCTGGAATTGCAGGAGCTGCACCAAAATGAGACGCAACTTTTGCAGCTTTGTCATCCTTTGGAGTGAACTTAATCAAATCAACGTTCACCATGCCAACATAAGCCACAAATAAACCAATGCCACCGCCGATTGCGTGTTGTAACGAAGTCGGGATGGCACGAATAATCATTTTACGAATTTTAGTAACGGTAATAATAATGTTAATTAAACCGCATAAGAACACCATGCACATTGCATGCTGCCAACTAAAGCCTAAGCCTTTTACGACTGTGAACGTAAAGAATGCATTTAAGCCCATACCAGCAGCCTGAGCATAAGGCACGTTGGCAAATAAGCCCATAACAAGCGTGCCAATAATAGCAGCAATAATTGTTGCTAAGAACACGCCACCCCATGGCATACCAGTTTCTTTTAATACATTTGGATTTACGATGATAATGTACGACATTGCGAAGAATGTAGTGAGACCTGCAGTGATCTCCGTTGATACATTCGTGCCGTTTTCTTTGAGATGGAAGAACTTTTCCATAAACTCTCTGTTCCTTGGTTTACAAGCGCAAAAGACCAGAAAAGCGCGGCGAAAGCACTTGAGCAATCGCGTACGCAATTACATTTGGGCATTCACGCAGAGGTTACTGCGACTCGTCGAATGAACGAAGGCATCACAAAATCTCACATAAAATTATGAAAATTGCGAAACCTTTGAACAACCGAACAGCTCTGACCTTACGCGCACGTGCTGACCAAGGAAATACACCGAAATCAAAAAAGTATATAACAAATCAGCCAAAACGACCGGAAATATAACGCTCAGCTTCAGCGTTGCGCGGATTGTTGAACATAGTAGTCGTGTCTGCAAAGTATTCCAGATGACCAGGCTTACCGACAGCCTTCAAATTAAAGAATGCAGTGTAGTCTGCAACACGCGCAGCCTGTTGCATATTATGCGTCACGATCACAATCGTGTAATCGTTTTTAAGCTCATTAATCAAATCTTCTACAGCCAACGTAGAAATAGGGTCAAGAGCTGAGCAAGGCTCATCCATAAGTAAAACTTGCGGATGCACAGCCACAGCCCTAGCAATGCAAAGTCGCTGCTGCTGACCGCCAGAAAGACCAATACCCGGCTTATCTAAGCGATCCTTAACTTCATTCCACAAGTTCGCGCCTCGCAAAGCCCACTCAACTAAATCGTCAGCATCACTCTTAGCAATTTTACGATTATTCAAACGAACTCCAGCAAGCACGTTTTCGCGAATAGACATTGTTGGGAAAGGATTTGGGCGCTGGAAAACCATGCCAACATCGCGGCGGACAGCCACAGGATCCACATCTTTGCCATATAAATCGCGGCCTTCAAGGAGCACCTGTCCTTCTACTCGCGCGCCCGGAGTGATTTCGTGCATGCGGTCTAAGGTGCGCAAAACTGTTGATTTTCCACATCCGGAAGGTCCGATAAAAGCCGTCACTTTATTTGGCTCAATATTAATATTCACATCTTCTACAGCAAGAAAATCGCCATAATAAATATTCAGATGCTTCACATCAATTCGCTGACCCATTTTATGCTCACTTTCTAAAAATTTAATTCGTTTTGCTTTGCTTTATTTCGCTTCGCTTTGCTTTACTTTATTTCGCTTTATCTCGCTTTTACAGAAAACACTCGAGCTACAATTCGCCCCAAAATATTTAGCAACAACACCAACACAATAAGCATTAAAGCTGCAGCCCACGAGCGCTCCATCGGAATTGACGTTATGCAAGAAGTCGGCGCATTAGCTGGGCAATTCGCAGAAAGTTTGGAATATTCTTGGTAAACGTACACCGGCAAAGTCGTCATTTGCCCGTCAAATAAATTGAGATTCGTTGAAGCAATAAAGCCTGAAGCCATAAGAAGTGGCGCAGTTTCACCAATAACGCGCGCAACCGCAAGAATACATCCAGACACAATTCCCGGAAGAGCAGTGCGCAAAACGATTTTTGTAATTGTGCGCTGCTGAGTAACTCCCAAAGCAAGAGATGCCTCGCGCAAATCGTTAGGCACAATTTTTAGCATTTCTTGAGAAGACTTCACAACTGTTGGAATCATAAGAAGAGAAAGAGCCACAGATCCTTCAAAACCATTGATTGTACCTGGGCCAGCAAGAAAAGCAAACATTGAAAACGCAAACAAGCCAGCAACAATAGACGGAATACCACTCATAACGTCAACAAGCAGATTAATTATGCGCGAAATTTTGTTTCCGCGAGAATACTCAACCAAATAAACAGCACACATTAAACCAATCGGAATTGAAATAACCATAGCTCCTAGCGTTATTTCAAGAGTTCCAATAATCGCGTGCAAAATTCCGCCATAACCGCCAGTTCCAGTAGCATTTCCGCCCACAACGTAAGTCATGTTATGAGTGAGAAAATCAAAATTCAAGCGCTTAATACCATTAATAATGGTTGTTAAAAGCAAAGAAATAAGCGGAATAAGTGCCACAACAAAAGATAAGAAAATCAGCACGCGCATAAGCATGTCTTTACGTTTGCGCGCAGCTATGTGTGAACGAGTTGGGCGGAATTTGTTGAAGTCAATAACCGGAGCTGCGGAATTTTCTGCGGAATTCTCAGCAGAACTTTCGACAGACTTTTCGGCAAAAGTATTCTCGCTAAGCACTTCAATATTATTAATTTGATTCCCCATTTATGCGCCCGCCTTTCCTGTGATTTTGCGAGCAATAAAGTTGACTGCAAAAGAAATAACAAACAAAACTAAGCCGGTTGCAATAAGCGCACTTACGCCAAGTCCGTTTGCTTCCGGATACTGCGCTGCAATATTTGCTGCGATAGTTTGATTTTGAGAAGCCTTGAAAATATTGATACCAAAAGTAAATCCAGGAGACAAAATCATCAAAACTGCCATCGTTTCGCCTAAAGCACGACCCAGCCCAAGCATAGAAGCCGACACAATACCAGACTTTGCAAACGGCAGAACCGCTAATCTAATCATCTCCCACTTTGTAGCGCCAAGCGCAAGCGCACCTTCTTGCTGCAAACGCGGAGCCTGCTGGAAAATATCGCGAGCCATAGAAGTAATAATCGGCAAAATCATCACAGCCAAAACTAATGCAACTGTAGCAGCAGAACGAGAAGGATTAGCCGCCGGACCAGAAAATAACGGAATCCAGCCAAAAAGTTTAGAAACCCAATCCCAGAAAGGATACATAGCTGGAACCAAAACCAATCCGCCCCACAAACCATAGATTACGGATGGAATTGCCGCAAGCAAATCAATTACTCCACTGAAAAGCGGAACAATTTTTTTAGGTGCATAATAAGAAATAAATAGAGCAATACCAATTGCCACAAAAAATGCGAACAGCAGCGCGAGCGCAGACATAAGCACTGTGCCAAAAATAAGCGGAGACACATAGCTTATAAAATCATGTGCCTTACCACCAGTAAAATCAGCAAACACATGACTTACTTGATCGTGATTTCCACTTATTAAAGGCAAAGCACAAAACAGCAGAAATACTGCAACTGCCGTAAGAACAAGCAAAATTAGCATGCCGCAGCCTGCAGCCACGCCTTTAAAAAGACGGTCTGCAAGATGAGTGCCAACATAATTTTTTCTATTGCTCTCAGAAATTTTAGCAGTTTCGTTTGCACTATTCGCGACTGCTTTCGCATTTTTCGTAGAACTCAATCATTCTCCTTTATAACCGATACGTTCATAATATCAGTTTGTAAAGTTTTTATTTTCTTGTTTTAACAGACTTAATCGATGCGTTAATTTTGCTTACCAAATTTTGTGGGAGTGGAGCTGTTCCAGCAGCAGCAGAAGCAGCATTCTGCCCTTCCGCGCTAGTTACGTAGCTCAGCCAAGACTTCACAAATCGAGCAGTTCCTGCATCTTTATAAACCGGGCAAGCAATATCGTAAGAAACTAACACAATTGGATAAGCGCCCTTAGATTGCGTATTGTGATTAATTTTCATAACAACGCGATTAGGATATTTTGCAGAAGCGTCTGCGTCAATTTCAGAATCAGCTAAAGTTTTAGAAGCAGCTTCCGGAGAAATCTCATTGTAAGTATCCCCCACTTTCACTGCAACAGTGCCGAGCTTACCGACCTGTGAAAAATCAGCGTAACCAATCGCACCATTCGCCATGCGAATAGTAGATACAACGCCCGAAGTTCCCTTTGCGCCTTGACCGACGCTATTTGGCCAGTTTTCGCTAAGATCGTGCGACCAATCGTCTGGAGCCGCATCCTTCACATAGCTTAAGAAATTCTGCGTTGTGCCAGACTTATCGGAGCGGTGAACAACAGTAATCGGGGTGTCTGGAAGCTTTAGCTTAGGATTCTGCTTCTTGATATCGTCATCATTCCAGCGCGTAATTTTTCCGTCGAAAATTTTAGCAATCGTCGAAGCGTCCAAATTAATATGCTTGCCAGCATCAGAAACACCTTTAAGGTTGAAAATAATCGCAATTGGTGAAACATACACAGGCACGTCGAAAGCCGTAGTTCCATGAGCACAAACCGACTTAGACTTTTCAACTTCGTCGTTACTCAACGCTTTGTCTGAACCAGCCCAAGCCGTGGCTCCTGTCATAAAAGTGGTAACACCAGCACCAGAACCGGTTGGATTGTAGGCAATTTTTGCACCCGGATTTTTAGATTGGAATCCTGCAATCCACGCTTCCATTGCAACCTGCTGGGAAGAAGCACCCGAGCCTTGGAAATTGCCGGAAATTTTTGCATTCTGCGCTCCGGTTGCGTTGTTGCTGCCCGCTGGACTATTGTCGCCGCAAGCAGCGCAAGTTGCGCACAAGCCGAAAGTGAGCGCCGCAGCAGCAATACTACGGAACTTAAGTGCGCTTTTATTCATATTAAATTTATTCATATTTGACTTATTCATATCGTTACGCATATTCTTCTTTCCTTTCGCGAAGAATTGCCTTGCGCCCCACCACATTTTCGCGTTCCTATAGCCGTATTGCGAATTGGGCGCATTTTCTTAATTAATCCCTATCTTTTTTTATTAACGCAACCATCGTAAACAGGTGGGTAAAACCTCACCGGCAAAAATAAAGTGGGTATCAAAAACGGCGGTATTTGGCGTTATATTTGACGCGACCTAAGCAAAATGAAGGTCGGCGACTACATCGGCGTGTCGAAATGTCACAAATTGCGAATTATATTTACAGTAATTTTTGCAGCAGTGTCCGCGTATTCGGAAATATCGAAAGCGCGGAAAGTTTCGTATTCAGTGTCTGCATTATCACTCATTGCGCGCACAATAAGCGCAGGAACGTCATTACGAGCAGCAACATGCAAGACAGCAGCACCTTCCATTTCAACTGCATCTGCTTTAGTAGCTGCAATTACTTCCGCAACTTTTTCTTGCGAATCAACAAAATATCCGCCGGACGCAATCGTTCCAGCAATATGCGTGATTTTCATGTCAGTTAATACATTGCTAGCTACTTTAAGCAAGTAATCATCCGAATGAAATTCGCTTGCAAACGGCTTCCACTGACCGATTAGACGCATATCAGTATCGAGATATTTTACAGTCTTTCCAAGAACAACATCGTTCGTATGCAAATTTTTATTAAGATTTCCTGCAATTCCAGAAAAAATTACAGCTTGAGGATTGTATGTGTCAATAAGATACTGCACAGTTGCAGCAGCATTTACTAAGCCCATTCCGCCAACCGTAGCTGCAACTTCGATTTTACTGCCATTCGCCGAGTCAAGAGTGCCGCAAGATACATCAAGACTTGCAGACTTATCGTGAGTCACGTTTTCAAGCGCGCTAGCAATATGTGCAACTTCTTCCTCTAAAGCACCGACAACAGCGACTTTCGTAATTTTCTCAGTACTAGGCATTAGCAGAATCATCCTTTTTTACTTCGCTACTTACGCATTTATCGTTATTCTTAACCAAAAACACGCATACTAAAGTCATAATAACAAAAGTCAAAGTCGCAATCTTCAGCAATGCTCCGCACGTAAAATCAAACCAAGGATTCACAACAGGAACATTGAAAAACGCAATAATTTGATCCTGCAAAGCAAGAAAAGCAAAAAATCCAGCTATAAGAAGCACACAAACTAAAGTACCAACAATGCGACGCCATCCGCTAGCAAAAACAATTAAAGCAATTCCAGTTACAAACGGCATAAAAACGCTAAACCACAAAGCAGAAAACGTAACAAGCGTATACCCAGCGCTATGCGTGCCACGATACCATGCAAGAGCCAACAAAAGCACACCGTTGTAAATCAAAGCTAACAATATATAACGCACCACCGGTAATGCTTTACACATAAAACCTTTATTCGCTTTATTAGCTTTATTCAAGTCTTTGTTATACATTTCAACACACTCCCTTGTACGCAAAATATAATGCAAAAATAGGCGGCAAATACAGTAAGGAATATAAGCCAAGTAGAAATTAATTGAGATTATCTTACTACAATCTCTAATCTCTAAGCTCTACGGCGAGTTGCTACAGATTTAGCTAAAATTCTTAGCAAATTGGCAGTACCTTCCCAAGAAATGCAACGATCTGTAATAGACTTGCCGTATTCAAGCTCGCTAAGAGGAGCAGGATCTTGATTGCCACCCTGCAAGAAGCTCTCCATCATAACGCCCTTAATACCCTGCTCGCCATCAGCCAAACGATCTGCAATCTCACGCACAACCTCAATCTGGCGACGCTCATCCTTGCCAGAATTACCATGCGAACAATCCACAACCACGCCGTTAGAAGCCATACAACCAGTGCCCAAGCGCAAACGAATCGAAGCAACAGCAGAAGCAACCGACGCAGCATCATAATTAGGACCTTTACTAGAACCGCGCAAAACCACGTGACAATCAGGGTTGCCAAGAGTCTGCACAGCACAAGCGCGACCAAGATGATCAATACCAAAGAACGTATGATGCTGGCTCGCAGCTAAGCAGCCATTTACAGCCGCAGAAACGGAACCATCCGTAGCATTCTTAAAACCAACCGGCATAGAAAGACCACTAGCAAGCTGACGATGAATCTGAGACTCCGTATTACGCGCACCAATCGCGCCCCAACTCACAGCATCCGCAATAAACTGAGGGCTAGTCGGCTCCAAAAATTCAGTAGCAGCAGCCAAACCAGCATCCAACACGCCGAGCAAAGTCTTACGCGCAAGCAACAAACCCTTATGAATATCATGCGTTCCATCAATATCCGGGTCGTTAATCAAACCTTTCCAGCCAAGAGCTGTGCGCGGCTTTTCAAAATACACGCGCATAACAATAAGAAGCTCATCTTCGAGCTCCGAACGCAACTTAGCCAAACGATTCGCATAATCAAGAGCAGCCTTAGGATCATGCACAGAACACGGGCCCACAATAACAAGAAGGCGATCGTCGTCGCCATTCAAACAGCCACGAATCTCATCACGCGACTGCGCAACAATATCCTGCGCATACGACGACAATGGCAACTCGCCAAGCACCTGAGCAGGAGTCGGCAGCGGCTCCAGCTCAAGCACGCGGCGGTTAATAATGCGATCCACACCAACCTGGTCCTCCCAGCGCTGGAACTTCGCAGAGTTAAGAGGGTTGCGCCCCTCCTCAACCTCCTTCTTTACCGCGCGAGAAGTACGCTGCTCAGCTGCAGAAGACATTTGTCACCATCCTATAAAACAAAACGCGCACCGCCGCGCTTGCGCAAAGAGTTAACCTAACTGTGGGGTCGGTGTACGCATCTTGAAATAAAGATGCGTACACCGCCGAGCTTGCGTTGAAAGCACAACCACATTTGATGTGGTCGGTGCTTGCATCTTGAATAAAGATGCAAGCACCGCCGCGCTCACGCGAAAAGCACACTGTGCTTTTCGCAATAGTGAGCGCGGCGCTTTGGAGTAGCTTAAGCGCCCAATGCGCTTAAGCTAAGCCAAAGCGCCCATTGGATCCCACGCCGGCAAAACAATTGCTGGTTCTTCTAGGGCTTTGCGATATTCTTCCGGAAGCAGATTCTTCGGCACTGCAACTTCGTACACATACTCAGTAAACCAGTCGTCACTCATCGTAAAGTAACCCTTATCTGCAATATCAGTGCCCCAAGAGTTCTCTACGCGCCAACGGCGAGTAGTCGTACCATCATCAGCAACATCAACACCAGCAAAAGCCATAGCGTGATTCATCGCAGAATCAGCAAAACGCACACGCGCTTCCTTATCCAAATCAAAATCAACGCCATAAACGCGACCATACTCGAACAAATCAGTAGCCCAAGCGCCATTCTCGCGATCCATCATAGGATGACAATCGGCACCAAACCACACTGGAATGCCCTTCTCAACCAAAATCTTACGCACGCAATCCTTCATAAACTGGTTTGGCACGTTCAAATACTCGGTTGCGTCTCCGCCAGCAACATTACCCAAGTGCTCAATAGCAATCTTCTTGCCCTTAGGATGTTCAGCGCGAGGATCGTCAACCAAGCACACATAATCCTCAAGACCAGCATTCACGTACTTCTTCCAGAACTCAACTGGCGTAATCTCACCATCGCGATGGAACTTGCCGTCGCTATCAGTCCACTCCCAATCGAAGCTCTTAGGTGGCTCACCCAAGTGAATTGTCAAAATCCTGTGACCTGCAGCAGTAGCATCCGCAATAATCTCATCAATTTCAGTGGCATTCGCATACATATGAGCAACAGCAGTATGCAAAAGCGCACGCAACTGCGTATTCATAGCACCAGTATTCTTAGAAGAAGCGGTTTCTGGGAACAAATCCTTAGGAACAGCACCATACTTCTTGTAAACGTTCATAGCCATGGTCCACTGACCGCCATCGCCCATAACGTCATGCAACAAATGCTGAATCAAACGAGAATCTGAAGGCTCACCTGCACGCACCAAAGCCGCAACATCCTTCAAGAAGTAGTTAATTCGCTCAAGCTTGTCATAGTACATTGCGTAGTTCTGAGAAAACTCAAATTCCTTCAATCCAAGGGATTTCTTCGCAATGAAACGAGCCACGTTCAACGAGCTAAACAGCCAGCAACGGCCAGAACGATCCTGATGTGTTGCATCTCCGTTATCAACAATGGTAGAAAAACGACGCTGCAATAAGCGCGCACGATCATAATTACGCGCGACTTTATCAATACCAGCAGCAGTCACACCATTCATAGCTAAACGGTTTAAAGGATTTGCGTCAAAATCCTCACGCAAACCTTGTAATTTTTCATCAGTTAGAGCAGTGATTTCAGTCACAATGCTACCTTTCCTGTTAATTATCAATATTTATTTCAAATATTTATTCAAATACCAGCACATTCTAACGTACGATACTTAAGCCAATCTACAAATTTTATAATATTTTCTTTATTGATTATCTGTGTCTTGGTTTTCTTGAGACTCGTTAGCTTCACTAGCTTCCTCAGATTCAGCCAACGCAGCTTGAACATCTCGCTGAGCCTGCTTCGCATCCGCAGAAGATTGAGCATTCGCCGAATCCTCATTATCGTCAGAAGCTTGCGCAACTTGTTGGTTTTGTTGAGCATCTCCAAAATCAAATCCAGAGAAAGCATTCGCAAACAGCGAGCGCAATTCCGTAACTCGCTGCGTAATAGTTGCCTCACGATGCTGCAATTGGGTTAATCGAGTCGTCATGCCATCAAGCTCTTGTTGTGCTGCAGCTCTACGCTCTTCAACCTGAGCAGTCGCCTCCTGCATAGCTTTGCGCACAATATCAGCAGCCTGACTATCCGCAGCCTGATGCGTTTGCGCTGCATATTCGTCAGCTTCTTGATGAACAGTTTTTGCGCGAGCAACCAAAGCATCTGCTTCTTCCTGAGCTGCACTTTCTTTCTCTTTCAAGCCAGAAAGCAAGGCATTGACTTTCTTTGTAGCTTCCTCCTGTTGAGCAGCAATATCTGCGCGAATCTGCTCAACTTCTGCACTAACTTGGCTTAACGTACGCGTACGTTCAACTTGAGCATCATCTGCAATTTCTTGAGCTTTAGCGGCAGCAGCATCCGTAATTTCGCCAGCTTTGCGCTGTGCGTCAGCCATCATCTTCGAAGCGTGTTCGCGCATATCAGCAAGCTTTTTATTTGCTTCAGCGAGAGCAGATTCAATCTGATCGTTTGTTTCAGCCTTAGCACGCGCAATCTCTTCGTTTGCAGCCGCACGCTGCTCAGCAATTTTTTGAGCAGCTTCCGACTTAAGTTGCGAAATACTGCTTTCTTGTTGCGCGCGCTCTGAAGCCATACGCTTTGTATGTTCTTCTTGAGCGTTTTGTAAAGCTAATTCTGCAGCGTCTTTTTGAGCTTGCACATCTTTAGCAGTAGTATCGCGCAAACGTGCAGAATCTTCTTGCGCAGCTTGCATAAGTTGTGTCGACTTTTGCGTGGCATTGGAAAGCATTGTGTCTGCTTTAGTTTGTGCTTCTTGCATTAAATGTGCAGCATCCAGCTTTGCATTGTTCAGCAAAGTTCCGGCTTGTGCTTGTGCATTCTTTTTAATTGATGCAGCATCTTGCTTAGCGCGCTCAAGCAATTGAGAACTAGTTTGCTCTGCAGATGCCAGCAATTGTTGCGCATTTGCACCTAAAGACGCAAAAGTATTTCCGCTTTTGGCACGTTTTACATTATTTTTTTCTTCTTGCAATTGCGCTTGTAATTGCAAAATTGATTCATCACTTGAACGCACTTGTTCACGCAGACGAGAAATAGTACGCTCATAGTTTGCAAATGCTTCATTTACCTTGTCTTTATCGTACCCACGCAACGCGGTTGGGAATAAATCAGCCACCATAATATTCCTTTCACAAGCCCCCACACAGCTGCACAAAACGCTGTGCTACACCATCAGAATCAACGCTATCACTTACAAGCAAAAAACACTCGTGTGTTGCGCACGTTTTTGCTAAGCTCACACAACTGCACTTACTACCTAGCTCAAATACAGTACTGTTTATATAGCATATGTGATTATTTGTCGCGAATTACTAAAGCAAGAAGTCTACCTTCATGCGATTTTCCAGCTAAACTAGCACGTCGATGAGAATACCAGAGTGGATTTTCCAAAGTGCACATTGGGTTTTGCAAATTTTGCAAACGTTCTGGCAAAGATTCACCTTCCCCATCTACTTCGCAAATCGTACGCAATTCCTCATCTTCAGATAAATATTGCGTTGCAGCTGTAACTCGCGGCAAAGCGTCAACAATATTCGCAACTCCTGCGAGTGCTAAATCAATGCGAGCAGCTTCAGCAATATCAATACCGATTCCACCGAAACGAGTTTTTGTTACAGTTTGCGGGTAACGTTTTTCAAAATCGCGCGCAATACTCTCACCAACTTCGTAGCAATCTCCACAAATACATGGACCGAGCACTGCTGTTATACGAGAACGCTCAGCTCCCTTTTCGCACATTGCTTCGATAACAGCATCAAGCACTCCAGCCATCAATCCTTTTCGCCCACAATGCGCTGCAGCGATTACTCCAGCTTCGTCGTCCGCAAGTAAAACTGGCAAACAATCTGCAGCAAACATTCCTAATGCAAGCGAGCACGCAGTTGAAACTTGCGCATCTGCTTCAATTCTCAATTGCGAATCCGCAAAACCTGTTGCATCAAAGCCGTAAGAAGTATTCCATGAATCTACTACACTATCTGCGTCAAATACTTCTCTGCTATGAACTTGAGCAACAAGCGACAAGTCAGCTTGCAAAGCTTTTTGTAAAGCTGCGCGATTGCTTGCTACAGCCTCCTCACTATCTCCTGCGCGTCCGCCTAAATTAAGTGAAGCAAATGAGCCTTCAGAAATTCCACCCAATCTAGTAGTAAAAACTGCATGAGTGTGAGTTCCTAAAGCCACCGGAATAGTCACAGGAATTGGCGTACCGTCCTCATCTTCGTGAGGCAACGGCATACCAGTTACGCTTGTTTCTTGCATTTTATTGTTTTCTTTCAGCCTAAATAAGCCAATTCTTCATTGCTTAATTGCAAATCGGAAGCTTTCAAACTATCTAAAATTGTAGCTGGTCTGTGAGCTCCAGGAATTACGAATATGTGATCGCCTTTAGCTAGTTCCCAAGCCAAAACTACTTGCTGATAGCTTACGCCATGATTTTCTGCAACTTTGCGGAATGGATCGAAAAGATGCTCGTCATAAGGATGACGGAATCCACCAAGAGGACTCCAGCAAACAAAAGCAATTCCAAGCTTTTCACAATATTGCAACGTATCTTCATTCTCTAAATGAACTGGAGAATATTGATTTTGCACTGCTACTAGCTTTTCTCCTAAAATATTGCGTGCAATATCGATTTGCTCTACAGAAGCGTTAGAAATACCGATTTCTCGAGCCACACCTTCGTCAAGCAACTGTTGCATTGCTTCAATAGACTCATTGTATGGAACTTCCGGATCTGGCCTGTGGAAGTAAAGCAAGTCAATAGTGTCAACGCCTAAAGCCATTGCAGACTCTTTAGCGTGACGAATCAAATGCTCTGGCTTACCATCCTTACCCCACGTTGGTCGTCCGTCAGTAAAGTTACGGAAGTGACCGACTTTTGTTGCAACTAAAATAGAAGATTTGTCGCCTTTCCAGCTTTCTAAAGCCTCACGAACAAGCTTTTCACCAGTTTGTTCCTCGCTGCCAGAGCAGTAATATGCCCAAGCTGTGTCAATATGCGTACAACCTGCATCAAGAGCTGCGTGAATTGTCTTAATTCCCATATCGTGACCAAGATTATTTTCTATTGTCAATGGCATTTCGCCAAAACCAATAGCGGTTGTATCAAACGAACCTAATGCGCGATGCATGACCATATTTCACCCCTATTTTGTAAGTTTTATATTTTCCGTAAGTATTTATTATTGCATTACGCTACTTTACGCAGTCACAATATTTTACTACTTTTTATATTTTATTTTATTGCACAGATTACATAAAACATTTAAATAGCTATCTAAAAGAAATGCCTCCAAACGCAAACGCAGCTTGAAGGCATTTCTACGAATATTTATTTTTTACTTAGTATCTAGCAATAATTTTGCTTTAATACTATTTGCGCGATTAATCTTCCTCAAATGGATCAAAATCGCGACGCACGCGGCGACGAGGACGCTCTGCGCGCTCTTCACGAGCCGAACGATACTCGTCATAGTGATCGTCATCAGCTGCATAACGCGGCTTTCGATCAGATACGCGACGATTTTCTGAATCTCGACGATTTGAACGATCTTCACGGTCGTCACGGTCTGCACGCTCTTCACGATCGTCGCGATTTTCGTAACGATCGTCACGATCATCGCGCACGCGGCGACGAGGACGCTCATCAAAATCGTTATCACTGTAACGGTCATCACGATCTGCACGACGGTCGTCGCGACGAGTGCTGCGGTCATCATAACGGTTATCGCGATCCGCGTATCGGTCATTTCGATCCATGCGATCTCGATCGTCACGATCATCGCGCATGCGGCGACGAGGACGCTCTGCACGATCCGCACGATCATGATTATCGCGATCGTCACGGCGAGAACGACGGTAATCGCCACGAGAATCACGAGAATCGCGATCGTCGCGAGAACCGCGGGAACGATTTTCACGCACCGCTGGAGCAGAAGATTCTTGATCTTCAAAACCTGGAATAGCCAAAGAAATCTTGCCACGCTCATCTACGCTTTGTACGATAACTTCAACATTATCGCCTTCCTTCAGCACATCTTCAACAGTGTCAATGCGCTCACCATTTGCTAAATTGCGAATCTGTGAAATGTGAAGCAAACCGTCAGTTCCAGGAGTCAAATTCACAAAAGCTCCAAAACTTGTGGTCTTAACAACCTTGCCTGTAAAAGTTTCACCAGCTTTTGGCACGCGAGGATTTGCAATAGAATCGATGATTCCCTTAGCTTTCTCAGCAGCTTCGCCGCCTTCAGAAGAAATGTAAACAGTACCGTCATCTTCAATAGCGATTTCAGCACCAGTTTCTTCCTGAATTTGGTTAATCATCTTGCCCTTAGGTCCGATTACTTCACCAATCTTGTCTACAGGAATTGTGGTTGTAATAATGCGTGGAGCAAATGGGCTCATCTCAGCTGGGCAATCAATGCACTCGTTAATAACTTCAAGAATCGTTGTACGAGCTTCATGTGCCTGCTGCAAAGCGGCAGCCAAAATATCAGCTGGAATACCGTCAAGCTTCGTATCGAGCTGCAAAGCAGTGATGAATTCGGAAGTACCAGCAACCTTGAAGTCCATATCACCAAATGCATCTTCTGCACCAAGAATATCAGTCAAAGTCTTAAAGATATGCTTTCCATCAACATCGCCAGAAACTAAGCCCATAGCAATACCAGCAACTGGAGCTTTCAAAGGCACGCCAGCAGCAAGCAAAGAAAGCGTAGAAGCGCAAACGGAACCCATAGAAGTAGAACCGTTAGAACCAATAGCTTCAGACACCTGACGAATAGCGTATGGGAACTCTTCGCGTCCAGGCAATACTGGAACCAAAGCCTTCTCAGCTAAAGCACCGTGACCAATTTCACGACGCTTTGGAGAACCAACGCGACCAGTTTCACCAGTGGAGTATGGAGGCATTTCGTAGTTGTGCATATAACGCTTAGTCTGTGGACCAGAAAGCGCATCAACCTGCTGCTCCATCTTAAGCATATTCAAAGTAGTCACACCCAAAATCTGGGTTTCACCACGCTGGAAGAGTGCAGAACCGTGTACGCGAGGCACAACATCAACTTCTGCAGAAAGCGTACGAATATCGCGCAAACCACGACCATCAATACGATAATCTTCAGTCAAAATACGACGGCGAACAATTTGACGCTGCAATTCTTTAAACGCATTGCCGAGTTCCTTTTCCTTTTCGGCTTCGTCCATATCAGTGAATTCTTCAGCGATTGCAGCACGCACGCCTTCTTTAATTTCAGCGATACGATCTTGACGAGGAAGCTTTTCAGCAATAGAAAGAGCTTCATTTAAATCAGCATGAGCAATCTCGTCAATACGAGCATAAAGTTCGTCAGTATATTCTGGGAAGAGTTGGAATTCCTTAGTTTCCTTAGCTGCAATACGCTTCAACTCATTTTGAGCATCGCAAATAACCTTAATAAATGGCTTTGCAGCTTCCAAACCTCCGGCTACAACTTGCTCATCTGGCTTGGTTTGACCATCATTGTAAATCAAATTCCAAGCATTCTTACCAGCACCAGCTTCAATCATTGCAATAGCAACATCGCCATTTTCAATCACACGACCAGCCACAACAATTTCAAATACTGCACGCTCGCGCTCACTCCAACGTGGGAAAGCAACCCACTGGCCATCAATCAAAGCCAAACGAACGCCGGAAACTGGACCCTCAAATGGCAAGCCAGAAATCATAGTAGATGCAGACGCCGCATTCAAAGCAATAACATCGTAAGCATCATCTGGATTAATTGCCAAAATTGTTTCAACAACTTGCACTTCGTTACGTAAAGTGTGTGGGAACAATGGACGCAACGGGCGATCAATAATACGGCATGCCAACGTTGCTTCGTTAGAAGGACGACCTTCACGGCGGAAGAACGAACCTGGAATCTTTCCAGCAGCATACATTTTTTCTTCCACATCAACAGTCAATGGGAAGAAGTCGTAATTTTCCTTCGGGCTAGATCCTGCAGTCGTCGTCGACAAAATCATGGAATCGTCATCCAAATATGCGGCAACAGCACCATCTGCTTGCTGAGCAAGTCGACCAGTTTCAAAGCGTAGCGTACGCTTACCAAATGAACCATTATCAATAACGGCTTCTACAGCCTTAATTTCGGGACCCTCCACGGGTTCCTCCTTTTCTTAACTTACCTAATCAACCAACATGCGTAATAACATTGACGACTTCGCATTATTACCTATATGCGAATATTTGCACTCTTTGCAACACTTGCGTTACGTCAATATTTCGTAGTGTTTTTTGTTTCGGTTACTTCAATCATCCGTATTAAGTTATGCTTCAATTTTCAATTATGTGTTGAATTATTTGTTAATTCTTTTTAGTTATAAATTACTTTTTAGTTATAAATTTTAAATATTGCCCACTACACTTTCCCCAAATATTGCGCATGAGTGAACAATTTATGTATTTAATAATTAAGCAAAACGTATAAATAATACAAAAGCCCGAGCTTAAGCCCGGGCAATAAGACTATCGACGCAAGCCGAGTCGTTCAATCAAAGAACGATAACGGTTGATATCAACACGCTTCAAGTAATCGAGAAGACGACGACGATCACCAACCATAAGCAACAAACCACGACGAGAATGATGATCGTGCTTGTGCTCCTTCAAGTGCTCAGTAAGGTCAGCAATGCGCTTGCTAAGCAAAGCGACCTGCACTTCTGGGGAACCCGTGTCACCCTCGTGCGTCGCGTATTCGTTGATAATGTTCTTCTTATCTTCAGCCGTTAATGCCACGGCGTCCTCCTTAATATCACTGCGCGGTGCCACAACCTTCTGCTGTAGCGCTCTCAATCCGCGGGCGTTACACGCCAAATATTTATTGTACAACCACTTGCAAACAACTCATTTTCGCAAAATCTAAATATTACATTGCTGTCAAAAAACCACCAAAAATAACCGCTAATATTGCCAAAACCTCAATCGCATAAAACATTATGAACGACGCCCAACTACGCGTAAGAACATTCAAAGCCGAGGTTTTAGGAACAATGACAAGCAAACCAACAAAAATGACAGCAAATACAGCTACTCCAATACCTGCAGAAATAATGCCAAGATTTGCCGCATTCGCTAAACCTGAAGCGTGACCATAAACCACATACGTCGAATACCAAAAGCTCATGTTTAGCATGCATAATCCGGCAATAAGTTGTTCTAAAGCCAGAAAAACAGCAAACATTATCCGCCAAATCCAACGATGAGTGTCAATTAACGCCATAGCAAGACTTGTAAAAGCAGACACTGTGATTACCCACGAAATAAAAACAACACCTTGCGAAGATAATCCAGAGCAATGCGAAATAACCCACGAAGTATGACGAGCTGCCATAGTGCGACCAATCCAATACGGAATAACAATAGCAACAAGCAGAACGCCAAAATAAATCCACCAATTCTTTGGATTAGAATGCTTACGAGAAAAATCAGCAATCGATAAGTCTGTTTCCGGCAAACCAATGTTTAAATATTCGTCAGGAATTTTGCTTTTCGAATCATCATTCTTTTTCGGAACTTCATTGGCATTGATTACGCGAGCAGAACGTTTTCTAGGCCTTAGCGGAGCAAAACTTTGTGGATGTTCACCATCATGCTCATCATTTAACTTCATGCGTTACTTCTCCTGCCAATCTTTAATCGCCAAGCAATTTCTCAAGTTTTAACCATGCAACATTACATTACTAATTATTATTGTATGTTATAACGCAATTAACTGATAGCGTGTGCACAAAAAGTGTCAACCGTTTATGGCGACTGCTAGTCTCAAAATAACAGTTGTTTCGCTTGATTTTTAATTAACAAGCGTCACTAAATACGCAAAATTTATGACAGGACATTATGGGATTTATTCATTTTATTGTTAACCTACTCAAGGATCCACGCTCAGCTATTGCAAGTTGGATTGCAATGGGCACAGCTCCAGCATTAGGCCTTATTTTTCTCATTGTTTTTATTGAAACAGGCGTAGTATTCTTCCCATTCCTCCCAGGAGATTCACTTCTTTTTGCAGCAGGCTTTTTTGCAGCTCCTGACGCTCAAACAGGTCATAGCGCGCTTCCACTTCCACTATTACTTGCCGTAGTGTGGCTAGCCCCAATTATTGGCGATCAGTGCAATTACTTTATTGGTCATTTCTTCGGACGAAAGATTGTAGAATCTGGGAAAGTAAAAGCGCTCACTCCAGAACGAGTTGCAAAAACCGAAAAAATGATTGATAAATGGGGTCCGCTGGCAGTATTCTTGGGTAGATTCTTCCCATTCATACGCACTTTTATGCCGTTTATTTCCGGAATTTCTGGAATGCGTTGGATACGCTTCACACCATTTTCTGTACTAGGCGGTCTCATTTGGTCGTCGCTTTTCACATTTCTTGGTTATTTCTTCGGCAAGATTGATTTCGTACAGAAGAATTTTGAATTAGTAATTGTTGCAATTTTGCTTATTTCGCTTGTACCAACTTTTATTGGTTTATACAAAGCACACAAAGCAAAGAAAACAGCAAAACTTAATAAAGAAAACAAATAAACTAGTATTTTAACTTACGACACTCAAGCACGCTGCACTACAAGAAATGTTGTTTTTATACAAGCTTTGTAGTACAGTGTGCAGAGTTGTCGTAAGATGATTTGTCTTAGACATTGGGGCTATAGCTCAGTTGGTAGAGCGCTTCGTTCGCATCGAAGAGGTCGTGGTTTCGATTACCATTAGCTCCACTAAGCCCACTGCATTCATTCCACCGCAGTGGGCTTTTTATTTTCTTGCACAATGCCTATCAAATCTAGCAAAACTAATTAGAATAGTTTACTGATTGTTAATTTTCTTTTTAAAAATAATGCTAATTCCTAATACAGCACAAAGAATTGCTATAATTCCAGCACAAATATAAGCCACAATTCCTATATAATTTACCGAGTTTCGTTTAAAGGAATCAGCATTTTCAAAAGATTTTTCCGATTTTTTCACTTGCGAACGAGCTATCCAATCATCGTTATCGGAGCTATTGTCGGAGCCATCATCTGAACCATCATCAGAACTATCAGTGTCTTTACTCTCGCTATTTTTAGATTTTTTATCTGCTTCAGATTTTTTTACAAGCTTATTTGCAATAGAAACAATTTTTACATTTTTATATTGCAAAATTGTTATATTTCCCGCATAATCTGCAGCTTTTACTAATACGTCATGAGTAAAACCGTCTGGTTTTAGTTTTGTAGATAAAACTGATTTATTCACATCTTTACCGTTCCAAATGCGATTTGTTTTACCATCAACATCGATTGTTACATATTGCAATGCTATGTTATCTTTTGCACTAATACGTAAAGTTTTTCCTTCTTTATTAGTGCGATAAGTAGAATTATTTTGCATATCAAACACTGTTGCGATTGGAGCAAGATTATCTACTGTAAATTGCACGGAAGCTGGTGCAAATTGCAACATTCCTTCTTTTTTGCTAACTGCACTTTCGCTACAAGAATGATTTCCTACTTTGTCTACTGACATAACACGTACACGATAATGAGCATTATCGGCAAAATTCCGTTTGAAAATAGTGTAAGTCAATCGTTGCCAGCCATGATCTATGCGACTGTTTACAGAAAAATCCTGTTTTGACAAAATCTTCTCTACACCGTCTTGCATAACACTAATTTTTGCAGGACTTGCCAATCCGCTAGGATTGAGTTCTTCAATATGAATATCTTTAGCATTTTGCAATTGTTTACGATTCATTGCTTTAGTGGAACTATCTATACTAAATGATGAACCGCTTCTATTTATAGAAAATTGCAACTTACCAGAAATAACATGATCTACTAAATCTTTAGCACTCCACTGAAGTTGATACACATCATCGTCTTGAATTCCATTATAAAAACCTGCGTATTGCACACTTACGCTTTGCGAATCGGCTTTTCTAGGCACAAAAGAACGCAATTCCTTAGCATATCGCATTCTTCTCAGAGAATACGTTACGCTTTCAGGTTTTAACCAACGATCTTTTATAACTAATGTTGGAACTACAGCATGAGAATATGCTCCGCCTTGTTGCACTCCAGTAATAGAAACAGTTGGCGCAAGCGTATCAATAATGAATTTATTACTGATAGAAGAACTCACATTACCTGATAGATCTTCAACACAATAGCGAACATTCCAAGAAGCATCCCCCGAAAAAGAAACATCAGCATACCACATATTTGTATGCACGCCATCGTTTTTAAAGCTTTTAGCTGTAAGTACCATAACCTGTTTACCATCAGCAAAAACTTTCGCAATAGGATAAGAATCATGAAGCAAATACGAGAAAACGAACGAATCATCCTGTATTAATATTCTTGAAGCTCGATTATTACGAAAATATTTGCCTTCATACGATGCGTTGTTATCATAGCTAACACTCAAGCGAGGAGCAATTTTATCAATAACAATATATCGTGAACGCTTGCTATAAGAGTTATCTTTTGTTAAATCTGAGGCATTCAGAACTGAATCAGGAATGCTTAATATTGGCTTACGAGAGCGCAATTTGTTGACAGAAAGTCTATTTTCATTAGAAATATAGTTAGTTTGCTTTGAAACATGAGGATTAGAGTCAACTCCTCCCCATATGCGTTTAGGATGCATTGTTACAGCAGCAAGTCTTATAGAGATATCTTGCAAATCATATATTCCTTCTTTTTGCAATTCAACTCTTACTATTCCTAATACTCGAGATCGGATCTTATAACGAATATTAACTAGCGACGACACCGCCTCAATCTTAGCTAAATCAGCTTTGGCACTCACTATTTGATATCTTCCAACGCTAACAGTAGCTTTATGCGCGTTCCTAATTTCCGAAGCGTCCAATCCATCAAAAGTTATAAGTAGCGAAGCAGAACGTTTAGTAAACATGTACTCGCCTTGAGTGCGAACAGTTTTCTGTTTTGTCATAACAGAAACATTTGCTATATGCAATCCTTTGGCTGCGTTATAGCTGTTTTTCGCATACGCAATAGAATTAAGTGGCAATAATGCAGCAACTATAGCAACACTAATAAATGCAATAATCCCAATATAGACACCAATGCGAGCGCAACCGCATTTAAGTCGCTTGAAAAAACACATATCCCCCAAATTTCTTTGTTTACACATTTATTCCCCCCTTTTTTATTATTTCTTTTATTCCTTTTGCAAAAAAGCTAGATTAATTTCGTCTTGAACTTTTTTGACACTGTCGATTGCGTTTTTCTTTCTACTTACAGCTTCATCATTTGACACATGCGCTTGTTTAAGAAGATATTCTGCCTTGTCGCACATTTGCTGAATTTCTTGTTTACTGGATCCACTTTCTAGAAACATCGGCAACCACGAATGAATTGATTGCAAAACTAGTTCTCCAGTATCCACGAATAAGACATCTCCGTGATCTTTCTCAACAATTTGCATTAACTGCTGTAATTGATTCACATAATTTTTATATGTTTCTACGCTTGCACAATCTTTAGAAACATCAACAAGCTGCGCATAAGCGTCAGAAATAGCGATGTACGCGCTTAACATTTTTTGATTTGAAACAGTATGCGATATGCCATCAGAATTAGTTTCTACAGTTTGCGAAGACGCTTCATTTGCATCTTTCTCATATTTTTGAGCCTCTTGGAACCATACTTTTGCTACTCGCATACGAGATAATCGTTCTGTTTGCGAAACTTTTCCAGAAAATCCTGCAAAATAGTACCAATACGCTTTACCTATTTCTATAGAAATATTCAACCAATCTTTATTTACAGGACGCAAGTTTTGCTCGTATTTATTAATCAAACCAACAAAACATTGCTCTTCGTTGGCACTCCATTGCTGATCTGCAAGTTGAATTTGCAATAAAATTTGGAGAGGTTTAAATGACATTTTGCTTATATATTTCTTATTGCGCATGCTATTTTGCACTTGCATTGCATGAGAAATATAGCGACACGCAATATCCGAATTGCTTTCACGCTCAGCTAATTGCATGTAAGAATCGTAACTTTTATTATTTTTGCGTATTGCCTCAATTCTTTTACTACTTGACCCACCATCAAAAGATTGCTTATTTCGATTTACAAAAGCATTCCCCACAAATAAACCTAAGCAGTTGAATAAAATTACTATAAAAACTAGCACTATAACAATTAATGCCGTAATTGCATAGCGCTTTTTTCCAGGCTTAGAACTATTTTTGCATTGTTTACGTCGCAATACATTCGCAGAAGTGTCGCATTGTTGTGAATGTTTTTCTGTATGCTCACACGCTTCCAGTGCAGAAAACATTTCTTCGCAATCTTTATATCTATGAGATGGTTTAGTAGCTGTAGCTATTGCGAGCACAGACACCAATTGTTCTACTACTTCACGATTCTCATGAGGCAATAGTACAGCAGATTGCACGTCTGTTTTAGACACTTCAGCTGGCAATAATGCGTAACGCAATGTCATTCCAATCGAATACACATCGCTTGAAGTAGTTGCTGCAGAGTTTTCATTCAAAATTTCAGGAGCAGTAAAAATATTAGTAGTAAATCGAGCGTCGCACTGGTCTATTGTGCGTAAATCAAGCACTCCCCCGTTTGCATATAATTGCGTTGCAGCACCAAAATCAATCAAACGGACTGTGCCATCTTCTGAAATCATAACCTGAGAAGGCTTAAGATCACCGTATATAATTGGCGGATAATGCGAATGTAAATAAGAAAGTATTGAGCAAAGTTGCATACCTAAATCAAGAACAATTTCAACATTTTGCAATCCAGATTCTTCTACAATAGATTTTAAAGAACGCCCCTTTACATAATCGCGAACAGCATAAGCTCTACCATTTTCTTCAAAAAAATCAACAATTCGCGGAATAGCTGGATGATCGCATTCCTTTAAAACATTCGCTTCAGCGCGTAAGGATTGAATAATATGCTGTTGATACTCTTCGTCTCCTTGCAAAAGCGTTTCTTTAACAGCCCATTGCTTGTGCAAAACGGTGTCAACAGCAAGAAAGACTGTTGAAGTGCCACCACGCCCCAGCTCACCAAGCAGCTGATAGCGTCCGCCTACACAAACCATCGTTACGCCTCCGCAATATTGAAAACTACAACTACTCATCAAATATTTCAGTTAATTTTTTGAGTAATTGAATTACAGTTGCGACTACTGTACCGATAAATTTATGCGTAAAAAAGCTTTTTATAGCATTGTGGATAAAAGCTTATAAACCTACAAAACTCACGTTTTGTAGAAGAAGTAGAAGAATATATCAGTCGATATTAGCACCCAAAGCTAAAAGTTTGCCTCTAAAATCTGCATATCCTCGATCAATTAGCGAAATTCCGCGCACATTCGACGGACCTTGAGCAGTAAGAGCTGCAATTAAATGACTAAAGCCTCCGCGCAAATCAGGTACGTCAATATCTTGACCAGTCAACGGAGTAGGCCCGAAAATAACTGCAGAATGCTTGTAATTGCGCTGCTGGAACCTGCAAGGAAGCGAACCTAAGCATTCACGATAAAGCTGAATCATAGCTCCCATTTGCACAAGTGGCTTCGTGAAGCCAAAACGATTTTCATAAACAGTTTCATGCACAATACTCAAGCCCTTCGCTTGAGTAAGCGCAACAACAAGAGGCTGCTGCCAATCAGTCATAAAACCAGGATGTACATCGGTTTCAATAGCAACAGGATGCAAATCCCCACCCGGATGCCAAAAACGAATTCCTTTATCTGTAACATCAAACTGTCCGCCAACTTTACGGAACACGTTTAAGAAAGTCATCATTTCTGGCTGAGTTGCGCCCTTAATAAACACATCTCCGTGTGTTGCAAGAGCAGCAGAAGCCCAAGAAGCTGCTTCAATGCGATCAGTTAATGACGTATGAGTGTATCCTTGAAGCTCTTTTACTCCTTCAATACGGAAAGTACGGTCAACGTCTACAGAAATAATCGCACCCATCTTTTGCAAAACGGCTACCAAATCCATGATTTCTGGCTCAATTGCAGCTCCGGAAAGCTCTGTACGACCTTCTGCAAGAACCGCTGCAAGCAAAGTCTGCTCGGTTGCACCGACAGAAGGATAAGGCAAATGAATTTTAGTGCCATGTAAGCCATTAGGTGCAGTAATATGAATACCATCCTCATGATCTTTATCTACATTTGCACCAAGTTTACGCAACGTCTCAAGATGAAAATCAATTGGACGACCACCAATATTGCATCCTCCAAGCGCAGGAATAAACGCTTCCCCAAGACGATGAAGAAGAGGACCAGAGAAAAGAATTGGAATACGAGACGAACCAGAAAGAGTGTCGACGTCAGCTACATCTGCGAGCTGCACTTTTGTGGCATCAATCGTCACAATGCCTTCAGGTCCATTAACCTCAACGTCAACACCATGCAAACGCAACAGATCAGAAACTACATGAACATCGCGAATTTCAGGAACGTTTTTTAGAACAGACTTACCTGGTGCCAACAAAGCTGCAACCATAGCTTTGCTAACAAAGTTTTTTGCGCCACGCACTTTAATAGTGCCATTAAGCGGCTTACCACCTTCTACATGCAACACATCTGCAGCGTCAATGCCACTATTGTTGTTCTGTTCAGCCGTATTGTGTGCGGACACATTTACCTCTTTCGTTCGCGCTAAAACACTATTCACTATAATACCGGCATATTTGCCAACGCGCTCATGCAATCTATTAAAACTGATTAAATTAGCGCGTAGATCGTTGACGCCATCGACGAATCAATCTAGTAAGCAATGATGGTTTACGCAATAAATCTACTTCTGGCAATTCATGCTCAGACTCAGCTGTAAGAGCATAAGTATAGGCTTTTTTGGAAGAAGGTTTGCCAACAAGATTCCCAAATTCAAGCATTTGCGTACGCGGTTCAAACGGATGACGAATATCAAATTCGAGCAAGCGCACGCCTCTTTTAGCAGGTTCAGGACCGTAAGATCCAAAACCACATGTAGGAGTAGCAACAAATAGCATATTACTCTCGGGATCTTTAGCTGCGAAAGAATTGCGGTGATCGTGACCGGCAATTAGCGCAAAAGCTCCGGCATCAAGCAAAGCAGCATATTCGCCACTATCGACGTCAGGGCAGCTAATTCCTTCACCTAAATACCCATCTGGCAGAACATGTTTTTCGTCAAGAGCATAATAGCGGCCAGCAAAAGTACGATACCCCTCGATAGCATGTTCGCGCGCAGCAAGTTCTTGCGGAACTTCGCGAAGAACACGATAATATTGCGGCAATGGAAAATGCTGAAAAACACAAATATGCTCAGGCAAATAAGAAGAAAGACCAGAAATAAACTCGATAGTTTTTTTAGAAGGGCTACCATAGCCGCCTGATTTAGCATAATCTCCAGAATCAACTAAAACTATTGAAAAAACAACCTTTTCATGCTTTTCATCCATAACAGGCAAGGCAAAAGTACCAGGCTCGCATGTAAAAATAATCTGCTTTGGCAACACACATTTTGTCGATTGCATAGCACTTGCAGAAGATGTACTAGAAGCACTACGATTCATGCAACATGGAAAATCTTGATATATCTTATCAAGCTCTTCATTATTTAGACCGCACTGGAAATCATGATTACCATAAGTAACAACCCATGGAATACTGCGATCTTCTAGTGGCTTCATTAACTTAGCAACGAATTCGTGCACTTTATCAACCAATTGCTTCTTATCAGAAGACGAAATATTGGAAGATTCCTGCCAGCGTCTACGCTGAAAAGTTTTTGCAAATACTTTTTCATAACCTGCAATCTGGTTTCCGCTAAAAACTACAAGATCTGGTCGCACAGCATCGCAAGCAGAAGCAATAAGTCGAATGGTGTCTTGTGAAATACGTAACCCATCTTGAACATCTGCACACTGAAGCACTCGGAATTTACCAGAAAGATGGAACTGCAAACGTCCTAAACGCGCCGAAACAGATAAAGGAAGTGCCGCAGATGCATTAGCTTCGGATTGTGCAGAATCAGTCATACTTTAAGCATACGGCAGATATGCCGCGACTCACTCAATTTTGTTCGCAAGTTTACATAAATTATTTACATTCAAAAATACTAAATTAAGCAAATACTGATAAGAAATAACCCAAAAGCGATAAAAACGTGCAATTTCAGTAAAATAGTTACAAATTCACAGACAATTCACAGGTAATCGCATTACTGCACTCAGCATAAGGTGGTTATTATATATACATCAAAAGGAAATAAACTACAAGCAAGTAGTTGAATTTGACTTTAATAACTTAAACCTCTCTTCTTCTCTTCTTTCTCTAACCCCGGTCACGCACCGGGGTTTTTGATTTTAAGGCTGCATAAGAAGCGTGCGGCAAGCGTAGTAAACGGGATAAGCGTGTACAAGCGCGGTAAACGGCAAAAACTGAGCACGCATGTAAAGAAACTGTCGTTTCATCACCTTAATCCGACCAAAACTTTACAGCCGCGTAAAGAAAAGGTCGCGCGCTGAGGCAAATCGCAGGAATACAGATAGATAACAAAAAAGCCCTCGTTCTACGAGAGCTATTCGCTGGGGTACCTGGACTCGAACCAAGAATGGATGAACCAGAATCACCTGTGTTGCCAATTACACCATACCCCAATTGGCAGGCTTCGCGGCTCTTGGGACCGTTCCGTCTTCGTACCCCCGACCGGATTTGAACCGGTGTTGGCGCCGTGAGAGGGCGTAGTCCTAGACCGCTAGACGACGGGGGCTTTCATTTATCAGCTACGCCTCTTGACGCAACAAATAGCGACTTTACAACATAACAACTCAATACGCAACCGCGGCGTGTCGAAAATATATTAAACGAAACATAAAACAAATAACAAGGTGGAAACGTGGCAATAGTGCCACGTTCCCACCTTGTTCAAATTTTATTTGAGCTTATAAATTATTGGTGATTTACAAATGCTCACGCAATCCAGCTAAACGCGCCAAAGTCACGTCTTTGCCCACGATTTCCATGGACTCAAACAGTGGCGGAGAAACGCGACGGCCAGAAAGTGCAACTCGCACAGGACCAAATGCCAAGCGCGGCTTGTAACCAGCTTCCTCAACAAGCTTCTTATTCAAAAGCTCATGCAAGGAATCAGTGTGCCAATCAGCGACATCAACACCCTTCAAAGCAGCGAGCGCAGCGTCAAGAACCTCGCCTGCAGATTCCTTCAACTGTTTACGAGCGTCGTCATCTGGAGCAATGTAGCCATCTTCGCTTAACAGGCTTCCAACCATTCCAGCGACTTCACCAAGCAAACGCACGCGAGGCTGTACAAGAGGAGCTGCAGCTGTGAGTACTTCACGCTCGCGGTCAGTTAACGCATCCCAATTATCTGCGCTAACTACGCCATCCTTATGCAAGTAAGGCACAGAACGATTCAAGAAATCTTGCGGATCGAGCATACGAATATGCTCAGCGTTGATGGAAATCGCCTTGTCTAAGTCAAAGTGTGCAGGATTTGCCTTAACGTCTCGCACATCGAACTTTTCAATCATTTCGTCCATAGTGAACACGTCACGATCAGGAGCGATCGACCAGCCAAGCAAAGCCAAGTAGTTCAGTAAGCCTTCTGGAATAAATCCGTTATCTCTATGCAAGAACAAGTTGGACTCAGGGTCTCTCTTGGAAAGCTTCTTCTTACCTTCGCCCATAACGTAAGGCATATGGCCGTAAAGTGGAGTTTCCTTAGCAATGCCCATCTCCATAAGGTAACGGTAAAGCACAATCTGACGAGGCGTGGAGCTAAGAATATCTTCACCGCGCAAAACAACGTTCACATCCATTAACGCATCGTCAACAGGGTTTGTAAGCGTATAAAGTGGATCGCCATTCGGGCGCACAATCACATAATCTGGAACAGATCCAGCTTTAAAGGTGATTTCGCCACGAATTAAATCGTTAAAAGTAATGTCTTCATTTGGCATCTTCAAGCGAAGTGCAGGTTTGCGACCTTCGTCGCGGAAAGCTTGCTTCTGTTCTTCCGTAAGATTGCGATCGTAGCCATCGTAACCAAATTCAGCAGGACGACCAGCAGCAATATTACGCTCCTTAATTTCTTCAGGAGTAGAGAAGGATTCATAAGCGTATCCTGCTTCAAAAAGCTTTTGTGCTACGTCTTTATAAATTTCCATGCGCTGGGACTGGCGATACGGTCCGTTATCTCCACCAACATCAATGCCCTCGTCCCAATCAATATTGAGCCAACGAAGAGCCTCAATAATCTGCTGGTAGCTTTCCTCACTATCGCGCTCATTATCGGTATCTTCAATACGGAACAGCAATTTGCCGTGAGTATGGCGAGCCTCCGCCCAGTTAAATAGCGCGGTACGAACCATACCTACGTGAGGTGTACCGGTTGGCGAAGGGCAAAAACGCACGCGAACATTCTTTGGAAGTTCAGGCTTTGCGGATTTTGTTGCATTATTAGCAACTTCTTGAGTTTCCTCGATATCAGTCATAGGTTCCATTGTGCCGCGCGTTACGGACGTGCAGCATTCGCATCAAACATAAGTCAACCTAAAAACTAATCAAGCGCCTGCGTAGATTCTTTATTACCCTCAACGTGCGCAAACTTCGCAGCAAGAGCCTCGCGGGACTTTCTATCATCCTCTTCTTTTGCGAGCTTCTTCGCAACTTCAGGATCCCACAGCACGTCTTCACGATGCTTTTCCCACTCTGAAATAAGCAGCGGCGAAATAAAATTGACCAACGCACTTATATCACAATTACACTTATCACTAGAATTGCGCACACAATCAACAATCTCACGCCATTGAGCATCCTTGAACATCATTCGCGGCAAACCAGCACACTCACATATTTCGTTAATATATAAGAAGATTGGTAAAGTTTCGCAAATCTCGTTAGTTTTTTTAATTAGATTTGTTAGTAAGCTTAAAACTACAATAATTTTTTGCGTTTCCAATGATTTATTTTCATAACAAGAAACCATTTGTTTCGCATAATTAATTGCAAAGTCGATATTGTTAATACTCCAATTACCTTCAACATTTAACGTATCGGCTGCTGCATTTATTGCATTAGAATCTTCGGCAGAATGAGATGCAATCTTACTAAAAATAGAATTTATATTATTACTATTTTCTAGTATTTCTTCTTCTGCTTCATCATAGTTAGGCTCATAGCATGAATCCATATTGTCGTAAGCATCGGCGGCAGCAAGTAGCGCGTCTACTATTTCTTGCGGACGTCCAGGAATTTCATCCGCGCCTTCATACACAAATTCAGCATCCGGAACGGTAACGTCAAGATTCGTGAGTATTCGCGCTATTGCTCGCATTGAGCGCACCTCAAGATTTTCCGCATATTTTGCGTCGTTATCTAAGTGTCGCGCTTCCGTCAATGGCCATAATTCTGTTAGTTTTGCGGCAGATTGCGCTGCATCATTCAGCATTAGCATACTTTTTTCATTATTTTTAATATCTTCAGAATCTTTGACAGAATCAACAGAATTAACCATTTCAATGCTCCTTCGCATTATATGTTACTTACTTCACTCGCCCAGCAGGATCAACATACGTAATTGAAAGCACACGCAAAGTCTCACAATCGTAAGTAATAGAAGTAATCGAAGCTAAAGCCGTGTGACGAAGAAGCATATTATGTTCAGCGTGACCGGTTTCCAGTAGGTGTCTATAAGACCAGATTGGCGACTCATGAGTAACTGCAACGATTTGCTCACCAGGATGCTTACGAACCTGCTCGCGCGCAAAATCACCAACGCGAGTAGCAATACTGCGGTAGCTTTCTCCCCAACTTGGCTTCCACAAATTCGCAACAAGCTTCCAATTGTCGTTTTTCCACAGCGCGCCTTCACCGTAGCCTATGCGTTTTCCGCGGAAATTATTTCCAGCTTCAATTAAGCGTTTATCTAAAATAATGTCGCTTTCTTGAGATTGCGCAGAATCTTCATCACAGTGCGCTTTTACATAGGAAGAATCTGCAATCTTGCGCAAAGCATTTTCGATTTCACGCGCTGTTTCACGAGTCCGCTCAAGAGGAGACGAATAAATTGCAGTAATTCCGCGCATTTGCGGAACAGTGGCAATATATTTTGCTGTAGCTTGCGCCATCCTCACTCCGCGAGCCGAAAGATGAAATCCAGGAAGACGCTCATACAACACGTGATTTGGATTATCAACTTCTCCATGACGCACAAAATGAATTGTCGTAGCTGGCATTGCGTTCTACTTTCTGTTTAAAACATTAAAACAATTACTTGCGGTTTTTTGTATGATTAAGCGACCACATTCCCAAGCGGTGAGCAAAACTAGTATCTTCTTGCGCAACATACCCAGGCTGTTGAGATTTAGTATCATCGAGCAGCCACTTTCGTATAACAAAATTCCACACAGCAACAACAACAGTAGCTACAAGTTTTCCTATATTTGTGCGCAAAACGTATACTGCAGATCCGCGTAAAGTTTCAGCCATTCCTAACGTACTAGCCCAAATAATCAAATCGTTTATAAGCAAACCTATGACTGCGGAAATAACAAAAATCAGAAGCTCCATCCACTTTGCCATATCTTCACGATGTTTAAAGACGTATTTCATACTGGCAATATAGTTGAAGATAAGTGAGATTACGAAAGAAATCGTACCCGCAACCACATTATTTAAGTGCGCAAGCATTAATAAATTGAGTAGCGCAACGTCAATAATAAGGGCAATAATGCCCACAATTCCAAACTTTACAACCTGTTCAATAAGCTTTTTCATAATATCCATTAAACACGCGGCTGCTAACAAATAACATATAATTGTTACGTAATAAAGCTTACTAAATTTAGCAAAGGAGCGATTATGCCAGTTATTCATACTCATGTTTCTGTAAGCACAACACCTGCCCAGCGTGACGCATTAAAAACTGCTTATGGCAAAGCAATTAGCGCAGTTCCAGGAAAAAGCGAGCATTGGCTCATGTGCCCATTCGAGGACAATATGCCGATTTATTTTGCAGGAGACGATTCCAAGCCTGCAGCTTACGTTGAGGTGAACGTGTTTGGTTCCAGCGTGCCAGGGTCTGCTTGGGAAAAGTTAACTGAGCAGATTATGGCAGCTTTAGAGCGAGAGCTTGGGATTCCACAGGATCGCACTTATATTCGTTACACTGCAACTACTGACTGGGGTTGGAACGGCGGCAACTTCTAGTCAAAACTGCAAAATATATTAAGCCAATTACTTCTTAAGAGGAGCTGCCCCAACCGATTCACGCACGATGAGGGCAGTTCCTAGTTTTTTATGCGAAACAGGCAAAGCTTCTTCATCAAAGCGTATTTGATCAATCAAACTTTCTGCAGCCAAACGTCCTTTTGAAGTAATTGGCTGATGAACCGTAGTTAATCGTGGCGTACAAATTGTAGACAAAGGCAAATCATCATAACCAGTAATGGAAAGGTCCTCAGGCACACGTAGCCCTTGTTGTTGAGCTGCTCCAAGCACGCCTAGCGCAATAATGTCGCTAAACGACACAATCGCAGTAGGTCTGTATTCGAGATTAGTATCATTCCACATTTTATTGAAAACATCAGTGCCACCCTGATATGTGCAGGGCGTTTCTATAACGGTAATTTCTTTATCTTCCGGCGATAAGTTATGCTTTTTAAGCGCGCGCACAACACTTGCCATGCGCCTACCAACTATTCCTTGCCACCCAGGATAATCAGTATGCGATTTCGTTTCAATTGCCGCAATACCAATATTTCTATGACCTAAATCAATAAGTCGATCTACTAAATCTTCAAAATCATGCTCATCGTCAACTTCTACAGTCGGAACGTTAATAGGTTGAGCAGGATCCACAATCACTACAGGAACATGCTTATTCAAAATTTCAACAACTTCTGCACGTTCAGCTTCCAAGCCGCAAATTATAAAACCACTTACTGCAGCTGTAGGAATAGCTTTTAACATTGAACCTCTCAGCGGAGGAACAAGCATCAAAGTGTAGCCTTCCGACTGGCAAACCTGCCCAATGCCCTGAATCAAAAGTGAATAATAGGGATTTTGCAAAATCGTATCAATACCTTGCGGCAGCAACAAGCCCAAAGCATTCGAAGAATTCGTACGCAATGCTCTAGCTGTTGCACTTCGCACATATCCCATTTCTTCAGCAGTTTGCATAATATGTTCAACCGTCGCCTCAGATAGTTTTGACGGATCATTATATGCAAAAGATACTGCAGACTTGGAAACATTAGCTTTTTCTGCAACATCCTTAATAGTCACTCTACGAACATTCATAGCTTCCCCACTGCTTCACCTTCATACAATATAATGGATTTTTCTCCCATACGGTATTGCTTACCTATTATACTTGGCACACCAAATAGCGAACGATCCATACGCACCGGCAAATCATCACAATTGATGTAAGCTCCAGATCCGCGATGCACTAAACATAAGCATGCACGCCCCGAAGGTAAGTTGCGCGTAATACACACAGTATGTTTACCTAAAGCAGCTACATGCTGCCTGCCATATTGGAGAGCAGCATTTTCTCTACGTAGACGCATTAATTTGCAAACTGTTTTACGAACAGATAAATTCCAAGCATTCTCATTCCAAATCATAGGAGCGCGGCAACCCGGATCATTTTCTCCTTCCATACCATTTTCATCGCCGTAATACACCATAGGAGCACCATCAGCAGCGAATAACAGCGCATAAGCTAAATTCTCAGCGTCTTCAGCAGACGTATCCCAAGCATATTCATGAGCTTTTGTACGCGTAAGCAATCGCTCAGTATCGTGACTCCCAAGCAAATTCAACATACAAGAACGATGTTCTTCTGGAATATCGTTATACAAAGCATTCATACCATCTGCAAAATCATAAGCATCCAACGTTTCATCAGCGCAAAAACCTAGGACTAAATCACGAACTGTATAATTCATGGTTCCATCCATAAGTTCCGGAGTAAGCCATTGAGAAGGGTTACGCCATTCTTCAGCTACTAAGTATTTATCATCCCCAAAAGATTTCACTACTTTATGGAAACCCTTCCAAAATGTTTTATTGACGAAATATGGAACATCTAAACGCCAGCCATCAATACCACGATTTAACCAATATTTAGCAACGTTATAGTGATGTCTACGCACTTCTGGATTATATACATTCCATTTTGGTAAATAGTAACAGCCGGAACATGTTTTATAATTCGGTTCCGGATGAGACACTACAGGAAAGCCCTCTACCGAAAACCAATTAACATATTGCGATTGTTCGCCGTTACGTACAACATCTTGAAACGCCCAGTGGCCTATTCCACAATGATTGAATACACCATCTAAAACTACACGAATCTGCAATTCATGAGCACGCTTAATAAACTCATCAAAATCTGCGTCATTACCAAGACGTGAATCAATTTTGAAATAATCAGTGGCATCATAGCGATGATTCGTATCCGCTTGGAAAATTGGAGTAAGATACAAAGCATTGACACCCATATCCGCAAGATATGACAGATGCTCACTGATCCCTTGCAAATCACCACCGAAAAAATTGTCCCTAGTTGGAGATTTATCCCATGATTCTACAGGATTAGGGTTAATAGAGGCATTTGCATTTGCGAAACGCTCCGGAAAAATCTGATAAAATACACTTGATTTTACCCATTCAGGTTGCATGACTTGTTCCTAACAAATAGTAAATTTTACAAATTGTAAACGTCTTAGCACTTCTTCAATCTTTAAGACCTGTAGAAGCGATTCCTCGTTCAAGAGCTTTTTGGAAGAAGAAGAAAATAATAATTGATGGCAAAGTTGACGTCAAAGTTCCAGCCATTAAATAGTTCCATGACGTACCATAACGTCCAACAAAACCACTCAAGCCGATTTGAATAGTACGCATTTCTTCTGCATTTGTAACCAACAGAGGCCACAGAAAATCATTCCATGCAAATAGGAATGAGAATACACCAAGAGTTGCAAGAGCTGGCTTAGAAAGCGGCAGAATAACTTTAATAAAAATACCAAGGCTTGAACATCCGTCAATTCTTGCAGCCTCATCTAGCTCACGCGGGATAGTAGTAAAATGTTGGCGTAGCAAAATAATGCCAAATACATCAGCCAAACGCGGAACTGTTAAAGCTGCCATAGTATCAATCCAACGCAACTGAGCGATAATACCGTACATAGGTATAACTGTTACGAAAGCAGGAACCATGAAAGCAGAAAGTAGCAGCACGAATAATATTTTCTTTCCAGGAAACTCTAATCGCGCAAAAGCAAAAGCTGCCATAGCATCAAACGCAAGGTGACCAACTACAATAATTGCCGACATGATCAAGCTATTAATATAATAGTTTGCAAACGGAGCGCTTTGCCACGCATGCAGATAATTTTCCCAATGCCATGATGTTGGAATCACTGACTGAACGGCATACGTTTCGGCTTTTGTTTGCAACGACGTTGTAAACATCCACATAAATGGGATAAGTACCGAAGCTGCACCGATAATGAGTACAATATGCCGAGCAAGATGCAACGAACGCAATCTCGTAAAAACCTTACTTATTTTCTGCATTACTTACCTTCCATTGCACAAGAGTTACGATAAGAACTAACACCAGCGACGCTATAGCAATTGCCGTACCATAACCGAAATTGCCTAACCTAAATGCTTGACGATACATAAACATTCCTAGTACGTCAGTGCCACCTCGAGGACCGCCTTCAGTAAACACATAAATTAAATCAAATGATTGGAAACTACTAATCAGCGCTTGCACAACCACAAAGAATGTCATTGGTCTAAGCAGAGGAACTGTAATATAACGCAGCTGTTGCCAGCTCGTAGCACCATCAAGACTTGCAGCTTCATAAGTCGACTTAGAAAGAGATTGCAAAGCAGTCAAATATAGAATGATATTAAAACCTAAGTTCTTCCAAACTGTAAGGAGTGTAGTAGCAAGTAATGCTAGCCACTTGTTGTGGAGCCAGTCGGGTCCTGCAATACCTAGGGATGAGAGTACAGAATTTACAAGACCCGATGGATCCAACATATATTTCCACACAATTGCTACAGCCACCGAGGAGGTAACGACAGGAAGGAAATATATAGTGCGATACAATCCGCGAGCGCGAATTGGCGCATCTAGTAATACCGCAAAAAGCAACCCCGAAACAACCGATAGCACAGCTACACCAAATGCATAGATAACAGTCACGGTTAAACTATTCCAAAATTCTGGATCTTGAGATAGTTTCACATAATTCTTCAATCCAATAAAATCTGGATTTACAGAAAACCCGTTCCAATTTGTTAAGCTCGTATAAGCTGCAGAAATAATTGGATAAAAAGTGAAGATGACGAGAATCACTAATCCAGGAAGCAACAATCCCCATGCTGTGAGAATTTGCTCCCATTTACCTACAGTTTTACGACTATCACGAATCAGCTTACCATTACTAGCCTTTGCTTCTGCATTAGCAGCTGACTTGTTCTTTTTCAACTGTACTATCGGATTACGCATGATTACTTACCTTGCGATATTACTTCGTTGACTGCTTTTTCTGCATTCTTTAATGCAGTTCCAACATTTACTTCGCCAGAAAATGCTTTTTCCATTTCCTTTGCGAATGCCAACGAAATCTGTGGATATAGTTTGGTGTTTGGACGAGTATGAGCAGTTGCCATTTGTTCAATATATGGAAGTAAGCGAGGCTCTTTCTTTTCAACCCATGAACGATACTCTGCATTGTTAGCAGCACTCTTTGTCGCAGGCAGGAAACCAGTAGATTCACACCAATCAAGCACTTGCTTGTCCTGCAAGAACCAAGTCACAAATTCAGCAGCAGCTTTTACTTTTGCATCATCATTGTTAAACAACATGGCTTGTTCTCCGCCAAGATTAGTAGATGGTTTACCACCTTCAGGAGTTGGTAAAGGAGCTGCAGCAAAATCAAATGGAGGATCCGCTGCCCAAATACCTACCATCCAAGAACCTTCCTGCGCAGAACCACCTTTACCTTTTTCAAACTTGCCCCATCCAGCATATGGGCTCACTCCACTTTTAATAAGATCCATCCAGAAATTGGCAGCTTTCTTACCTGCAGGAGTGTTAAAAGCAGCAGCAGAGTTATCTTTCTTTAAGAATTCACCCCCAGCTTGCCAAAGATTGACTTGGAAGTTCCAGGTAAGAGCCTCACCGCTGTCTCCTGCTTCGGTTGGCAAATCGTATCCTGGAAGACCAGTCTTATCTTTGATTTGCTTTGCCATTTGCTTTAATTCAGCCCAAGTTTTTGGCGGCTTATCTGGATCTAAACCAGCCTTCTTAAATATTGTGCGATTGTACATATAAGCAAGATTATTGGCTGACATTGGAACGGATACTAAGCGACCATCAATTGACCCAAAATTCTTTAATGCAGGGTTAATATTGTCAATTACTTCAGGCTTGAGAAGCTTTTTTAAGTCTGCAGACTTACCAATTTGTGCCATTTGAGGCATCCAAATCAAATCACCTATGGCCATATCAGGCAAAGTATTTGACGTAGCAGATGCGCGTAATTTTGTTAAGAAATCAGCATTAGGAACATTTGTAGTTTTAATCTCAATGTTCTTGTGCGAAGCATTAAATGCTTTTACTTTTTTATCGAAGGCATCTGCATTAGCGCCATCCCAATAATGCCAAACAGAAACGGTTGTTTTACCTTGAGCATTACTCGTGGAGCTTGTGCCGCCACCACATGCGGTAAGCGAAAGCGCAGCAACGAGCATCACAGAGATTGCTCCAAACTTTTTTAGTTTCAACATCGTTGTTCTTCCTTAGAAATATTTAGAGAAACTTAAAGGTTCTTGGGCATACCGCCCAATGCACCATTTGATATATAGCAACGCCAGACTTCTGCCGCAAACAGCGTCGTTTACTCCTTTCACTCATGAACAACCATTTTGCTAATGCCTCAGCGCCGAGCACTAGACGTGTGCCTTTTCGTATCTTGCTTTACTGGCTAAGCGAGAATTACTTTTAGATTGCACATTATTTTGTTCGTTATTGAAATATACTAAATCGTTCCAATAAATAAGTCAAGCGTGCGTTTTATATAAAATTCGCCATACTTTGCTACGAAAAATTACGCAACAAAATATGGCGGTTTATTTAGCTTATACGGTTATTTCATGATTTTCTAATTTTGCTCGCAAAACTGAGAATCAATGGAAGCATATGAATCATTTTCGCTAGCAACACTGCCTTCAAGATCTGGACCAGCAGCTAGACGAGCCACCTCTTCCATGTCCTTGTTTTCAAATAAAACCATGCGGACATAGCCAACAACAAATCCAACAACAGCAGGGCAAACCCAAGCCATGCCAAATTCCGAGAACGGCAACCAGTTTTGAGCAACCACCAACATATCGTTCATATGCAATGCGTTGCGCAAAGCTGTTGGCAAACTATTCAAAAAGTCAAATACAGCTGCAACACCAGTAAAACCAAGTGTCCAAGCGTACACGACTTTGGAATTTCCAAAAAGTCGACCGCACAAAGCCAAAAGAATCAATACGATTGACAGTGGATACAAGAACATCAATACTGGAACTGCATATTCGATGATTGTGCTCAAACCAAAGTTTGCAAGACCAAACGAAACAAGCGTAATCAACACAGACCAAACGCGATAGCTAGGGCCCTTAGGGAATAACTTAGAGAAGGTTTCCGAGCAGCTTACAATTAAACCAACTGCCGTCTTTAAGCATGCAAGAGTAACAGTTGCAGCAAGAACAAGCAAACCAACGTTTCCAAGATGGTAGCGTGCAACTTGCGCCAAAGTTACGCCACCGTTTTCAGCAGGCTTAAACAGTGCACGGCTACGCACACCGACAACAACAATTGCGACGTAAATCAACGCCATAAGCAAGCAGCTAAAGAATCCAGATCGCACAGTATTCACTGCCACATCTTTAGGGTCTTTTACGCCAAAGGATCGAATAGTACTAACAACTATAATGCCAAAAGCCAAGCTAGCTAAAGCATCCATTGTATTGTAGCCATCTAAGAATCCTGTAAAGAATGATTCATTAACATACTTCCCTATAGGAGCAGCATCCGCAGAAGCGCCGCTTACAGGAGAAAACAGTGCAGTAAATACCAGAATACCTAAGAAAACCAGGAATATCGGCGTAAGAACTTTACCAACCCATGTAAGTATTCCGCTAGGCTTCATAGCAAAGAAGAATGCTAACGCGAAGAAAACCACAGAGAACAAGAACAAATACAATTGACCGTTTCCGTCTTGTGGAACGACGCGCTCCAAACCAACAGTGTACGAAGTTGTTGCGCAGCGAGGAATTGCAAAGAATGGTCCGATTGTTAAATACAGCACACAAGTAAAGAACATGCCGTATTTTTTGCTCGGCTTACTAGAAAGTTCAAAAAGACCGTTTGCGCGACTCATCGCAAGAGCCGTAACACCAAGCAATGGCAAACCAACGCCGGTAATAATAAAGCCTAATGCTGCAGGAGCGGAATTGTTTCCTGCATTAGCTCCAAGGAACACAGGGAAAATCAGGTTTCCTGCGCCAAAGAACATACCAAACAACATGACCGCCACGTACGCGGACTCAATAATGGTCAAGTTCCTTTTTTTCGGGGCACTATCTGTGTTGACACTTTGTGTTGTGACGCTCATGCTTACACCTCCCATAAGGATAAATTTGTATTTATATACTATTCAGCTAAATCTCTTACTTTGTAATTTTGTGGATTTAAAGCGAAAATAATATTAGAGGGTATATTAATAAATTGCATGTACTTAATCGATAGAAACTTATAATTCGTGCGTGTCTCTAATAAAAAATAAAAAGGACGCTGGCAAACTACCAACGTCCTATGTAATCAAAAATGCTCTATAGCTTTGCTCTAAATCTTATATAAAATAAGCAAAATCACATCTTTTCCGGAGCAGAAACTCCAAGCAAATCAAGACCAGTTGCAATAACTGTGCGCACAGCAGCGTTAAGCTTTAAGCGAGCTGCAGCACGAGCTGGCTCTGGGCACTTTGCAATGCGCTGAGATTCACGATCGGCTTCTGGCAAACGATTTTCAGGGTCGGTTAACTCCATTGGCACAACGCGCTCAAGGTTGTACCACTTGTGATAGCTTGCAGCCAAATCCTCAAGATAATGCGCAACTCTGTGTGGAGCGCGCAAATCGCCAGCTTGAGCCAAAGCAGCAGGCCATTGAGCCAAAGCAGCCAACACTTCGCCGTCAGCCTCGGTATTAAGCAAGCTTAAATCAGCACCATCTTGCGTAATTCCAGCGTCCGCAGCATTGCGAGCCACATTGCAGCTGCGTGCGTGCGCGTATTGCACGTAATACACAGGATTATCGTTGCTGTGAGAAGCAAGCAAATCCAAATCAATATCAACACTTGTATTGTAATCTGTGCGAGCAAGCGAGTAGCGCGAAGCATCAACACCAATTGCATCAACTAAATCGTCAATCGTAATAACGTTTCCTGCGCGCTTGCTCATGCGTACAGGCTTGCCATCTTTCATAACGTTTACAAGCTGACCAATAAGAATCTGCATGTTTTCGCCTGGCTTGTCTCCAAAAGCCGCGCACATTGCCATCATTCTGCCAATATAGCCGTGATGATCCGCACCAAGCATGTAAATCGCTACGTCCGCAGGATTCTGTTCGCGATGGCGCTTGTTGCGATAGTACGCAATATCTGCAGCAAAGTAAGCGTAATTGCCGTCAGACTTAATAATTACGCGATCTTTGTCGTCGCCATGCTTAGTGGATTCGAACCAAGTTGCGCCATCTTTTTCAAAAATGTCTCCGCGAGAACGCAAATCTGCAATAGCACGCTCAACTTCGCCATCCTCGTACAGGCTGTTTTCGTGGAACCACACGTCGAAATCAACACGAAAATCGCGCATGGACTTACGGATTTCGGCAAACATCATTGGCACTGCGCGCTTGCGGAACTCTTCGCGCTGCTCGGAATCGCCTTCGCCAAGAGGCAAACCTTCCTCGTCTTTTCCAAGATCAATTCTTGGCAAAGAAAAAACATCAACGCCGTCTGCTTGCGCATCTTTTATAACAGCGTCTGCGATTTCGTTAATATACGCGCCTTTGTAACCATCTGCAGGCGTTTCTTCGCCATGAGCTGCAGCAACTAAAGACTTTGCAAAACGGTTAATTTGCTCGCCATGATCGTTGAAGTAGTATTCACGCACAACTTTTGCGCCGTTCGCTTCCAAGACTCGAGCCATGGAATCACCAACTGCAGCCCAGCGAGTTCCACCAATGTGGATTGGACCAGTTGGGTTTGCGGAAACAAACTCAAGATTCAAAGTTTTGCCGCTTAAGTGCGTATTTTTGCCAAAATCAGCACCTTGCTTTAAGACCTCGTCTACGACTGCCGCTGCAGAAGCAGAATCAAGCGTTATGTTAATAAAGCCAGGACCTGCAACTTCTACAGACGCAATACCTTCCGCTTCTTGCAAACTCTCAGCAAAAAGCTCGGCTAAATCACTAGGCTTCATACCAGCTTTTTTAGCAAGCTGCATAGCAACATTCGTAGCCCAATCACCGTGTGCGCGATCCTTTGGTCGCATAACTGCAAGTTTTTCGGCAGCAGGAATCAAATCTTCTGTTAGACTGCCAGCTTTACCGCTTGCTACTAAATCTTTAGCAATTTTTTCAATTAATTCACTTAAGCTTTCTGGATTCATGGTTTACAGTCTAGCGTTACCGCGCGATGCTTCGCGATTACAATACACAAAAAGCGCTGGAGTCGAAGATTGACTTCCAGCGCTTTTGTTTTGCGATTAATTATTTTCGATTACTTGCAACTACTTACAGCTACTTCTTTTTTGCAGGAGCTTCGCCGAGTTCGCTTTGAGCAACAGAAACGTTTACGTTAGCTGCATCAGATTCCGCGGAATCAGATGCAGAATCAGAAGAATCTCCAGCAACTGCTGCCTTAACAGCGTTAAGATTTACTTCTCCAGTAACGCGTCCAGCTTCAGCAACGTCATCCAAAGTCTCCTCGACAGCCTTGTAAGCATTTTCTGCTACGTTCAAAGTCACTTGCAAAATAGGAGTCTTCATAGAAACTTTTGCTTCAGACTTAATCTTGCGCAAAGTAGCCAAAGCTTCACCCGCGTAAGCCAAAGTATCTGCAGAAACACCGTTTGCAGCAGCCTCATACGCCTTAGCGCATGGCCAGCTAGCACGATGCACAGAGCCTTCGCCGTCATGCATCCAGCTCCACACTTCTTCAGTAGCGTAAGGCAAGTAAGGAGCAAGCAAGCGAGCCAAAGCATCGAGTGCAAGGCCAAGAGTTGTGCGAGCAGACTTTACAGCAGCTTCGCTTGGAGTGCGTCCAGTTGATTCTGCAGTACCGTAAGCGCGATTCTTTGCAAGCTCAATATAGTCGTCGCAGAACTCCCAGAAGAATGTTTCGATTGCTTCCAAAGCCTTGGAATGCTCGTAAGATTCAAGCGCATCAGTTGCGGTACGAATAACGGATGCGAGCTTTGCCATAACAGAGCGATCCAAAACTTCCGTAACGTCTGCAAAATCCCAATCCGCACTAGCAGGCTCAAGAACCTGATGCTCATCATCTTCACGACCAATTGCGAGCGCAAACTTAGTAGCATTCAAAAGCTTAATAGCTAAGCGTCGGCCAATCTTCATTTGGCCTTCGTCGTAAGTTGCATCCAAGCCAAGTTTTGCTGAAGTTGCCCAGTAGCGCACAGCATCAGCACCAAACTCTTCGATTGGCTTATTTGGCACAACCACGTTGCCTTTAGATTTAGACATCTTCTTATGGTCAGGATCAAGAATCCAGCCAGAAAGTGCAGCATGCTTCCAAGGCAAGCAGCCGTTTTCAAGATGTGCGCGATCAACAGTACTAAACAGCCAAGTACGAATAATATCCTGGCCTTGTGGACGCAAATCCATTGGGAAAGTAGCCTTAAACAGAGCTTGATTTTCCTCACCTGGCTCTTCCCAACGAGTCACGATTTGTGGAGTTAAGGAAGATGTAGCCCAAGTGTCCATAATGTCTTGCTCAGCAGTAAAGCCATTTGGCTGGTTACGCTGAGATTCATCGAATCCTTCTGGAACGTCAATAGTTGGATCGATTGGCAAACGATCTTCGCTAGGCGTCAAAGGATGCTCGTAATCCACCTCCCCATTTTCGTTTACTGGATACCAAAGTGGGAATGGCACACCGAAGAAGCGCTGGCGAGAGATAAGCCAGTCACCATTCAAGCCGTGAACCCAATTCTCATAGCGCACGCGCATAAAGTCTGGGTGGAAGTTAAGTTCCTTGCCGCGCTCAATAAGCTCAGTGTTTAGCTTTTCGTCTGTGCCACCGTTCTTTAAATACCACTGGCGAGAAGTGACGATTTCCAAAGGCTTATCGCCCTTTTCGTAGAAGTTCGTCATACGCTTTGTTGGCTTTGGATCGCCTTCCATATCTCCAGCTGCTTGCAAAGCTTCAACAACTTCCTTACGAGCAGAGAACGTGGTTTTGCCAGCAATTTTCTCGAACATTTCGCGACCGGACTCATCCGTAATCCAATCAGGAGTCGTCATAACAATGCGACCGTTACGCTGAATAATCGGCCGAGTTGGCAAATTCAAATCGCGCCACCACTCAACGTCTGTTACGTCACCGAAAGTGCAGCACATTGCAATGCCAGCACCCTTGTCCATTTGAGCAGCAGAATGCGCCAAAATCGGAACCTTCACCTTGAACAGTGGCGAATAAACTTCCTGACCAAAGTACTTCTTGTAACGCTCATCTTCTGGATTTGCAATTAAAGAAGTGCATGCAGCAAGCAATTCTGGGCGCGTAGTTTCAATATAAATTGGCGTACCATCTTCAAAACGGAACGCAATCTTATGGTAGAAACCAGGATATTCGCGCGATTCAAGCTCAGCCTGAGCAACAGCAGTCTGGAAAGTCACATCCCACAATCCCGGAGCATCTTTTTGATAAGCTTCTCCGCGAGCAAGATTGCGAAGGAACGCTTTTTGTGCAACTCGACGAGGCTGCTCACCAATCGTGTGGTAAGTTTGCGACCAGTCTACAGAAAGACCAAGCCTGCGCCACAATGCTTCAAAAAGCTTCTCATCTTGAGAAGTCAAGCGCTCACAAAGCTCAATAAAGTTCTGCCTGCTTACAGGAACCTGATCTTTAGCTTCAATTTTCTTGCCTTCAGTGCCTTCAAAAGGCGGCTTAAAATCAGGGTCATACTTCAACGAAGTATCCACTCGCACACCGTAATAGTTTTGTACGCGGCGCTCTGTTGGCAAGCCATTATCATCCCAACCCATTGGGTAGAACACGTCAAAGCCTTGCATGCGCTTATATCGCGCAATGACATCCGTATGCGTGTAAGAGAATACGTGACCTACGTGCAAGTGGCCACTAACGGTTGGAGGTGGAGTATCGATAGAATATACGGCCTTACGGTCGCGAGAATTATGGAATGCGTAAGTTTTAGCTTCGTCCCAATTGCTACGCCACTTGTCTTCAAGACCATCAACGCCAACTTTGTTAGGAAGAGGCGTTAAATGTGCGTGCTTTACTGTGTTATTATCCTGTTCACTCATGAACTGAATATTAGAAACTCAGCGCGACAACGCAAATCTTACGCTTTTCTATTTCACCACTACGCTCTGCAATGGCAGAAGCTGATCCGTCATATTTTTCGTATAGCCGCTTACATTAGACTTTACAGCCATAATGCTCTTTCGAGCATATAACCAGTGAGCTGCAGCATTATTGCTTACTTCGCGCGCATATGCACGAGCATTTGCCTCATATTCGTTTGCATTCTTAGAATGAACCGCATCGGCCCAAGCTTGTTGAGCACGCGCGTCTTGCAAAACGAACGGAGAACCGCTTTCTGCAAACATGCCTTCATCTAAAGTACGATTGCTCGTAGTAAGCGCAAGATCATACTTACCTTCACTAATACGCTTACGCATAGTTTGTTGATCAACTTCTTCAAGATTGACCTTAAAACCACTCACGGAACTAATCTGTTTTGAAAGCTCGCGCCCAACTCCACCTTCGCCCTGTGGAACAAGAAAATTGATAGTTCCTAAATAGCTTGCGCTAAAGTAATGGAACAAGGGAGCAGCTTTGCCTGGATTATAAGGATACAATCCATTTAAATCTTCATAACCAGTTGAAAGAGGATCAATAGGTCCTCCTACTGGAACACCACCATTGCCATCAGCTGCAAGTACAGTTTGCGCATTCAAAGCGTATCTCGCAGCTTTACGAGCCTGCTCATCGCAGAAAATCGATGAAACTGTTGTATTTATTGCAATAAATCGCACTCTTGTGCTCTGACCCTCTACCATTTGCGTATTAGCAACAGCAGCAAGACGCTTATTTTCGTTACCTTCAAGCGGAACTGCCATTTGAATATTGCCCTTTTCCATTGCCTCAGCTAGAGCAGTATCGCTATTGAAATATTGCAAAGTAATACTTGCACAAGAAGCAGGGGTTCCCCAATATTTATCGTTGCGAAGTAATACTAAAGAATTGCCTTTATTGTAGTCACTTACAGTGAAAGGACCTGTGCCAAGAGCAGCACTTGCATAGTCGATCATCGATTTTGTGTCATAGACAATGCCAACACGTCCAGCAAGACGACGTAGGAGTAAAGCATCTGGATTATTAAGTGTAATTACTAAAGTGTAATCATCCGGATTATTAACAGTTTTAATATTTGTAAGTGCGCTATAACCAGGATAATTATTTGTGATGCCTTGTTTCAAAGATTGTAATACGGAATTCGAAGTCATCTCACTACCGTTAGAGAAACGCACACCTTGACGCAAATTAAAACGATATGTTAAGCCGTCTTTCGAAATATCCCATGACTTCGCGAGACCTGGTTGCAAACTATTATCATCGCCACGTTTAACAAGAGTTTCGTAAACATTACCAATTAAAGCTTGCTGTAAAGCGTCACTGTCGTCGTTTCTAATATCAAGAGATTCAGGAGCAGTACGTAAACCAACTTTTAGCACTGAGTTACTAGCTGGATGCATTATTGCAGCAAAAGGCGAATGACCCTGGTATATTTGCCATCCACACCACAAAATGCCGCTCATTATTACAGACACAACTACAAACACAACCCATGGCATCCAGTCTGCATTAGTGCGAGCATGAGCTGACCTGGAAGTGCGATACGCATATTTGCCTGTTCTTGACATAACCTACAGTCTATATCAATATCTGAATTGGAAACAACACGCTTTAAATAATTGCCGACGGACATGTTGTATTTAAAGGGCATGAAACACATTTTGGATTCCGAGCAGTGCAAATTTTTCTGCCATGCAAAATAAGTCTATGAGAAAGATTAGTCCACTCTTTAGGAGCAAAATAAGCAGTTATTTCGCGCTCAATAGCAACAGGATTTGGACGATTCTGAACCTTACGCCAACCAAGACGACCTGTAACACGTATTACGTGAGTATCTACAGGAAACCCCGGTAATCCAAATGCGTTGCCAAGAACAACATTGGCAGTTTTACGACCAACACCCGGCAACGATATTAAATCTTCCATATTTGATGGCACTATACCAGAAAAATTATTAAGCAAACATGCAGATAATGAAATAATATTCTGTGCTTTTACTCTATAAAATCCGAGAGGGTAAATAATTGACTCAACTTGAGATACAGGAGCAGCAGCTAAGGAACTCGCGTTGGGAAAAATAGAAAAGAGTTCAGGCGTCACGATATTCACGCGCTTATCCGTAGTTTGCGCGCTTAATACAGTAGCGATTAGTAGCTCAAATGGATTTTTGAAATTTAATGCACACTTCGGCTCCGGTATTTCTTTGCACAATAAATCGTACTCTGCATAAATACGAACTAATTTCGCTTGTTTTGATTCTCGCATATTAGAGCTTCGATAAATCATTATTGCGCAGACTGCTTATCTGCATCATTTTCAGAATCATCTTCAACACTGCTTTCGGAAATTTCGCTATTCTCATCAGACTCCGAAGGATCAAAGCGATAGCCAACATTACGCACTGTGCCAATTAGATGTTCATATTCAACACCAAGTTTTGCACGAAGCCTACGAATATGAACGTCTACAGTACGAGTGCCACCGTAGTAGTCGTAACCCCATACTTCTTGCAACAAATGAGCACGAGTAAACACCCTGCGCGGATGCTGCACAAAGTATTTCAGCAATTCAAATTCTTTATAAGCTAAATCAACAGGATGACCATGCAAACTCACTGTGTAGCTACGCATATCTACAACAAGATCTCCAGAACGCATAGTTCCATTGTCTGAATTGAAAGAATCATCAATTTCAGAGCCTTGCGAATGCACAAACAAATCATCAGAAGATCCGTGTTGCAAAGAAGCCAAACGCAAACGACCCTCTACTTCTGCCGGAGAAGCATTAGTAAGCACAACATCAGAAATGTTCCACGAAGGATTTACTACAGTAAAACCACCCTCAGTTATAACTAATATGACAGGAACCGTAATATTTGCAACACGCAGAGAAGAACACATTGATTTAGCGAGAGCTAAATCCTCACGCGCATCAAGCAAAAGAATGGTTTGTGCGGGCAGTTTTGCCAAACTTGACGTATCCAAAGAAAGTAAACGCACTTTATGAGATAACAAAGTAAGTGAAGGTAAAACTGAAGAAGGAGAAGCACACGAAGTCATCAATGTGATATCAGTCATATGATGCCTCCAACAAACAATTGATGTAGTAGCAAATTCAGCCTTTACAGGAATTGTAAACCATACTGCGAAAAATAGCGACAACTGCAACACTTGCATCTTCTAAAGATAAAAAATATCAACACAATAAAGCGCAGTGCAGGTTATAGGCTACATTAGTAAATAAACAAAGTAATTTGTTAATATTTTATGAACATATTACGCTTTATAAATATAAAACTTACAGCACTAGGGAGTGTGTATGAGCAATGAAACACGTATCTGCAATAATAAGATGCAGAAAAATGATAATTCTTGCGTAAATGTTCAAAAACATACCCGTATACCTAGCATGAACGCATTAGCGATGTTTGTAAGCCAAATTTTTGTTGTAGTACTTCTCGCAATTGCAGCAATATTGCCAATCGCAACAGCAAAAATAACACTTATATTATGCCTTATCATAATGCTTACATTTATAGCGTTGTGGCCACTGCACGGAAATGTAATTGACCGAGCTATTGCATTATGCGCAGGAATTGCTTCTACATGGTTTGCAACCGGAGTATTAAAGGGATGGCTACCAAAAAGCGTCATTATTGATAACGAAACTGTGTCGATGAGTAAGTTCATTGCTGCAATTCACCCTTACGAACGCTGGGCTGTATCTTTTGCTCTAATTCTTGTAGCAGCAACATTTGTAACATTCTTGAGGCAAATGCTGCGCGAGAATCGCACAAATTTAGTACGAAATCTTTCGCACACGCTTACTGCAAGTATTGCTTGTGCAGCACTTCCGGGTTGGCTATTTTTGCCGTCAATTATTAGCTTTATGCCATCGCTTCGCAATTTAGACGGTGGAATACTCGTTATAGTACTGTGCATATTTATGCTAATCGCGCTATCAGGACTTTCATATTTGTGGGTTCGCAACAATTATGAAGAATACGAAACTGGAATAGTTTCGCACGATATCGCCATTTCTATATTGCCAATAATGCTTTCAGGAATGCTCGTGTATATTGCAGGCCTTGGAATGCTAGTAGCTGCTTAAAATTATTTAAAAGCGTATGCAACGTTACATTTTAATTTACTTTTGAAAGCAGCACGCACTTACATAAAAACGTCGAAAAACACGGTATGTGTCTTCGACGTTTTATTTATTAGCTTTTAATCTTTATTGTTTTACTCATTAAAAGCGAAACTTATTTTTCGCTTTCTTCCAAGCGCTTGCGAGCTGCGACGATTTCCTTCTCAGCCTGCTCTACACCAGCCCAGAAGTCACCAGGAAGAACTTCCTTACCTGGCTCCAAAGCCTTGTACTGCTCGAAGAAGTGCTTGATTTCAGCTTTATGATACTCGTTCACGTCATCGATATCCTTGATGTCGTCAAAACGAACGTCTGCTGGAACGCACAAAACCTTGTCGTCTCCGCCAGCTTCATCAACCATGTGATACAAGCCAACGGCGCGGCACTCAACAACGCATCCTGGGAACACAGAATTTGGAATCATAACAAGAGCGTCAAGTGGATCGCCATCTTCGCCCAAAGTGCCATCAATATAACCGTAATCATCTGGATAACCCATAGCTGTGAAAAGGGTGCGATCCAAGAATACGCGACCAGTTTCGTGATCCACTTCATACTTGTTCTTAGAACCGCGTGGAATCTCTACCACAACGTTAAAAGTTTCTGCCATATTGGCTCCTTTGATAACTTTAATAACAATTCATATAACTGTTCTATCTCACTTTAGCGCGCACCGACGAACGACAGCAATAGAGCATATAAAACAAAATTTTGTTAACAAATTTCGTTAAATGATAAACGTTTTGTATCACTTACAGAAGTAGCATAAAATCACATATTTCTAGCACATCCTAGGCATAGCAACAAGACACGCTTTAAGCTATAAAAGTGTCTTAATACACAGTTACTATTGCTACGTTTTACACACGATATGTTGCATACATACCAGTATGGTTACCGAAGCGTAGGCAAGATGACAAAAAAGAGATGCGTGAACACTTCCACTGCTTCACAAGCAGATCAATCCTTCAAAACAAAGAAGGTTCCTGCAGAAAAAAATGCTAGTAAAACGACCTCAACTAATCTTTCAGCAAACGCAAATAATACCGTAGAAAAAACTATTCATAGCGCAAAAGCTGAAAATAAACAATCATCTACTTTACCTACAAATACTGTTTCGAAGCGAAATAAAGCAATAGACGGTTTAAGAGCTTTAGCAATTATTGGTATTGTATGCTTTCATATGCGTCCAAGCCTTCTTATGGGAGGATTCCTTGGAGTAACACTATTTTTGGTATTGGCAGGATATTTTTGTACGAGATCAGTTCTGCGCTATTTAAACGCAGATGAAAACGCAAAAAATACAAAAAATATCGGAGATAATAATAAAAATACTCAAGGAATCAAGCATTACTGGGAGTATTTACTAAAGCGCGTAAAAAGAATTTGGCCGTCAACACTTGGAATTATCGCTATAACAGCACCAATTATGTGGCTTTTTTCGCCAAGTCTACTACCAAAGTTACAAGCGGATGCTCTTTCAGGCTCCGGATTCTTTAGCAATATAATGTATGTTGCCCGTAAACTTTCATATTTTGAACAGTCCGGACTACCTTCTCCTATCAAACATCTTTGGTATCTCGGACTTTTAATGCAGGCTTTTGTTATATGGCCTATTATCCTTGCTGCACTTATTAAATTCGTGCGTAGCAAGCTAATACGCATGTATATCACAGCAGGCTTAGCCATACTTTCTTCTATTCTTACTTTTACTTTTGCCTACTTATTTAACAATTACACAACTCCAGCTCGCGTCTACTATTCTCTAGATACGAGAGCATCAGAATTCTTAATGGGTGCAATGCTAGCAATGTACGGTGCTTGGTTTGTCAAACATTCATTCCACGCGTGGCTTATTCATGCATTACATTTGCTAATGGGCAAAAAGAACATATCGGTCAGCTTAGCTTCATCAGTTAAGTTAGACAGTAGTGTAGATAATTCAGCACTAACGAAAAAATCAGATAAATCCTGCGCAAATAAAGAAAAAGAGTTTATTGAAGATGGAATACCTGCTGACTTGCGTAAAGGATTACAAATTGATTTATCAGATAATGGCGTAACTCCAGATATACAAGAACTTCCAAATAACGCATTCAATAAGCCAAAAACTGTTTTTTATAATCCACTTCGTGCATGGCAGCGATCTTGCGTTGGGTTATTGGCAACAATTGTGTTGTGCTACTGCTTCGTGTATGCAGAAGGCACATCTTCAGTATTTGTTTTTGGCGGATACACAATAACAGCAGCCGCTTGCACACTAATACTATGGTCTTGCACGCAAACTGATAATATTTGCTCAAGAATATTTGCATGGACTCCACTCGCCTATATCGGCAGACGCTCTTTTGCAATTTATTTAGTTCACTTCCCTGTTCTTGAATTATTCAACCCAGCAAATAGAACAACTGCTATTTCTACAGGAGAGCAAATCTTGCAAGCACTAGTAATAGTTGCACTTGCAGAATGCTTGTATCAGTTATTTGAAAAGCCAATAAAAGATCAACAATTATTTAAGCTTATTCGCTCTGTCTCACTAACTTTGTGCTGCATAATTATTGTGTCGTTAATTATCTTGCCAGTAAATTGGCAGGATATAGCCAAGCATAGGTCAATGCAGCTTCGCCCAGAATTGACAGCACAAGTAGAGCAATCTTCATCGTCAAATAAAAAACCTACTGCTTTTGACAAAACTAATTCTAAGCAAGAAACAAAAGAAAAAGCAGTTCCAAAAGGTGTGCAAAAGAATGTAGTAAAACAGTCTCTTCCACCTACACCATCGAAGTATCGTATTCTCTTCCCTATTGCAGAAAAAGTTCCACGAAATCTTGTTACTACTCATACGCGGATCGACAAACGACGCAATACTTGTTCCGTAAACTTAACTATGGTTGGAGATTCCATTACTGAAGGCGCTAAACCATATTTGATGCAAGTTATGCCTAACGCTTATATAGATGGAAAAGTGAGTAGACAAATTTTCCACGGAGCTGATGAATACGAGAAAGATATTTCGGCAAAACACGCTGGAGATGTGGTGATTTTCGCTCTTGGAACCAACGGTCCTCCTCATGACGATAGCGTGCTTCAACACATGGTTGATGTCGCAAAAGGTAGACCTGTTTATTTCGTTACCACACGAGTTCCGCAACCTTGGCAGGATGCAACGAACGATAGCTTACGCAAGTTCGCAGCAACTCATCATAATGTTGGCATTATAGACTGGCATGGTTTGAGTAATGGTCACTCGGAATATTTGACTGACGATGGAGTTCACTTAACTCCAATTGGCGGTCCACAATACGCGAAGATGATTCGTTTAGCTGTATGCGGCGGCTGAAAATTAGAGTTATAACGCGCTAAAACTTTTTAATACTGTTATTAAGCATAATAAATTGTGTTTTGCGTGGTGAAAATAGCTACGAAATATTACGATAGTATCTATGACTGAGTTGAGGACACTACGTGATTTGCAAGACGCTGGGGAAAGCGTATCTACTTGGACGAATCCTTTGCGCGATCCACGTGATTTGCGTTTAGCTCGCATTGCGGGTCCGTGCAGCCTAGTAATTTTTGGCATTACTGGCGATTTAGCACGCAAAAAACTTATGCCAGCAGTATATGATTTAGCTAATCGCGGGCTTTTGCCTCCAGGATTTGGTTTAACTGGTTTTGCGAGACGCGATTGGACGGATGAACATTTCGTAAACTTTGTGCGCGAAAATATTGAGCAGCATTGCAGAACGCCATTTCGTGAGTCAACTTGGATTAATCTCGCTAAAGGCATACGTTTCGTACGCGGCACCTTTGACGATGCGTCCGCGTTTGAGCGTTTAAGCAAAACAGTGAACGAACTTGATCGAGACAGAGGTACTCGCGGAAATCACGCTTTTTACATGTCTATTCCGCCTTCCAGCTTCCCAGTTGTTGCCCAACAGCTTGCAGCATCAGGTCTTTCGCACTCTTCTGAGCATGCTTGGCGACGCGTAATTATTGAAAAGCCTTTTGGCCACGATTTAGCGAGCGCACGAGAATTGGATCGCGTCGTTTCTGAAGTTTTTGATCCTAATTCTGTGTTCCGAATTGACCATTATTTAGGCAAGGAAACTGTGCAAAATTTGCTGGCTTTCCGCTTTGCTAACGCAATGTATGAGCCGATTTGGAACGCAAATTACGTCGATCACGTGCAAATTACGATGGCTGAAGATATTGGCATTGGCGGAAGAGCCGGATACTACGACGGAATCGGTGCTGCACGTGACGTGATTCAGAACCATTTGCTTCAACTTATGGCGCTTACTGCTATGGAAGAGCCTGTAAGTTTCCGCGCTAGCGATTTGACTGCTGAAAAAACGAAAGTTCTATCCGCAATCCGACTACCTCAAGACTTGGCTGCCAATACTGCTCGAGGACAGTATGCAGCAGGATGGCAAGGCTCTTACAAAGCTGTTGGATACTTGGAAGAGCAAGGAATCGACCCTAAAAGCACTACTGAAACGTACGCTGCAGTGCGACTTGACGTTGATACTCGCCGTTGGGCTGGAGTTCCGTTCTACTTGCGAACCGGAAAACGTTTAGGCAAGCGCGTTACGGAAATTGCTGTTATTTTTAAGCGTGCTCCGCATTTGCCGTTTGAGTCTACTGCAGTTCGAGAGCTTGGTAGCAATGCTATTGTGATTCGAGTGCAACCAGACGAGGGCGTTACTATGCGCTTTGGTGCGAAAGTCCCTGGCGGAACTGCTATGGAAGTTCGAGACGTTTCTATGGACTTTAGTTACGGACGCTCTTTTACTGAAAGTTCCCCTGAAGCTTACGAGCGCTTGATTCTTGACGTACTTCTTGGCGAACCACCGCTATTCCCAACTACGCAAGAAGTAGATTTAAGTTGGAAAATTCTTGACCCTATTGAGGAATTCTGGAGTTCGCTTGGCACACAACCGCAACCATATCGCGCTGGAACATGGGGTCCAGCAGAAGCTGATGCTATGCTTGCTCGAGATAATCGCCATTGGAGGCTGCCATGATTATCAACCTTCCTGATACTAATACAAGCAAAATTGCAGCAAAAATCGACGAATTGCACGAAGAGCGCGGCGAATCTGCTACTGGTCGAGTGCTCACTTTGCTTATTGATACAACTCTTAAAGAGTTAGAGCATGCACTTGATGCAGCAAACACAGCTAGCCGCGAGCATCCTTGCCGAGTTATTGCAATGGTTCGAGATTGGTCTAGCGAGCACGCTGCTGAGCGCGGTGAGGTTGTGCCGAATCTCGATGCTCAAGTACGTTTTGGGGCAGATGCTGGAGCTGGCGAAATTATTATTTTGTATCCGCACAACGGTTTAGTTCGTCATCCGGATACGCTTGTCATTCCACTACTTGTGCCAGATGCACCGGTTGTTGCATGGTGGCCAACAAACGCTCCGGAAGATCCTGCTCACGATTTGCTTGGAGCTATGGCAAGTAGCAGAATTACTGACGCACAGCGAGCAGACGATACTCTTAAAACTGTGCAAAACTTGCGTAAAAACTGGTCTCCGCAAGATGCAGATTTGTCTTGGACGCGTTTAACTCCTTGGCGCGCGTTACTTGCTTCTATGCTCGATCAACCTCCACATTTGCCTATTCTTAGCGCGAAGGTTGTGGGTCCTACTCATTACGTATCTCTGCATTTACTAGCAGCTTGGATTAAGAGTAGCTTGCACGTTCCTGTAGAAATAGTTGAAAATCCTGAAGCTCAAGCTATTACTTCCGTAACTTTAGAACGCAAGGATGGCACATTGTCACTCACTCGCCCTGCTGGCGGAGATCAAGCTTTGATTAGCCTGCCTGGACAGGCTGCACAACCTATTGCGCTTCCTATTCGCACTCTGGATGATTGCTTAAGCGAAGAATTGCGACGCATTGATCCTGACGAAATTTATGCGCAGCTGGTGCGAGATAATCCTTCAGAAAATGCGTGAAACATTACGTGAAACAATTCGTGAAATATTTTTAATTGCATAAAAGGAACAACTATGACAAATAATGAAGTTACTTTTGCACATAACGCAAGTATTTACGGATACGATAATCGCGATGTGCTTGCAGCCGTTGCAGCCCAACGTCTAGTAACGCTTATTATGGAATCACAGAATGATGTGCAAAATCTCAATAAACCATTTCATTTATTACTTACTGGTGGCACAGATTCAATACGCATGTTCCAAATGCTTGCTAATAACCCGCTTTTACCAGCAATTAATTGGAATTTAGTGCATATTTGGTGGGCAGATGAGCGTTTCGTAGCTTATGATAGCGAGGATCGCAATGCGCGCAAGGCTCGCGAAATGTTTCTTAACTTACTTACTTCTAACAAAGCTTTGACAGAATCTCATATTCACGAAATGCCTGCAGATGAGCGTAATGCGGAGGAAATTGTAGCAGCCAGCGACGCTGAAAATGACGCTATTTTAGACGCTGCAGCGCGCGACTATGAGGAAGAAATCGTGAGCATACTTGGCAAAGAGCCAGTGTTTGATCTAGCAATTCTTGGCATGGGGCCGGATGCGCATATGGCTTCACTTTTCCCAGGATTACCGCAGGTTAATAATCGCGATCGCATTGTTGTTGGAGTAAATCACTCCCCTAAACTTCCGCCAATGCGATTGTCTCTTACAGTTCCTGTGCTGGCTCACAGCCACCGCACTTGGTTCTTGACTGCCGGAGTAGAAAAAGGCGCTGCTTTAATGAATGTACTTTCTGGTGATAATAATCCAGAATATCCTGCGTCTTTTGCAAACGGAACTGACGAAATCTCTTGGCTAACCACCGCGGAAACTTTGCAAGCTGCTATTAAGTAACTTGTATAGCTTTCTAGCAACATGCATAATACTCAGAACAATAAATAACAGACCTCTGCATAATAATGCAAAGGTCTGTTATCTCTAAATATTATTTGTTTTAATCTTGCTTTACTTCTGGGCGATTAGGCTCTGCCCACAAAGTGTGGAATACGCCTGGCTCGTCAATGCGACCGTAAGTGTGAGCGCCGAAGAAATCACGCTGAGCCTGAATAAGCGAAGCTGGCAAACGCTTGGAACGCAATCCATCGTAGTATGCAAGCAAGCTAGAGAATGCTGGCACAGGAACCCCGTGCTCAACTGTACGCGCAATAACACGACGCCAAGCAGCCTGCGACTTTTCAATAGCATCCTTAAAGTACGGTGCAAAAAGCAAAGAAACGCTCGCTTCACCGGACTCAAAAGCCTCAGAAACGCGGTTCAAGAACTGAGCGCGAATAATGCATCCACCACGCCAAATGCGAGCAACCGCAGCCTGGTCAATCTTCCAATCATGCTCAATTGCAGCAGCAGCAATCTCGTCGAATCCCTGAGCATAAGAAACAATCTTAGAAGCGTACAAAGCTTGGCGAATATCCTCAATAAACGCCTTACGCTCAGCATCGTTCAAATCAAAATGCACATCCGGACCAGTCAAACCTTGGCTTTCAGCAGCTTCTCGCAAAGCAACCTGGCTGGAAAGTCCGCGAGCAAACACGGCTTCAGCAATACCGGTAACTGGTATTCCGAGAGAAAGCGCAGACTGTACAGTCCAAGTACCAGTGCCCTTCATGCCAGCGTGATCCACCATCATCTCAACCAAAGGCTTACCAGTTTTAGCATCCTTCTGGCGAAGCACATCAGCCGTAATCTCAATCAAATAAGAATCAAGTTCGCCCTTATTCCACTCGCTAAACACGTCTGCAATTTCGTCGGATTTCATGCCCAAGCCGCGAAGCATTAAATCGTAGCTTTCGGCAATAAGCTGCATATCCGAGTACTCGATGCCATTGTGAACCATCTTCACAAAATGACCAGCGCCGTCAGTACCAATATGTGTTACGCAAGGCTCACCTTCAGAAACAGCAGCAATAGACTTCAAAATAGGACCAAGAGTCTTCCAAGATTCCTCAGTGCCACCAGGCATCATCGAAGGACCACGCAAAGCACCTTCTTCGCCGCCAGAAACACCGCAACCAACGTAATGAAGACCACGCGCGCGAATGTCACGCTCTCTGCGAATCGTATCTTCAAAATAAGAGTTTCCGCCGTCGACGATAATATCTCCAGGCTCCATAGCATTTGCAAGTTCTTCAATCACAGCATCAGTAGGAGCACCAGCTTTTACCATAATTATTGCGGTGCGCGGACGCTTTAGAGAAGCCACAAATTCTTCAACAGTTTTTGAAGGCACAAAAGCACCTTCACTGCCATGCTCATTCATTAAAGTTTCAGTGCGCGAATAATGACGATTATAAACAGCTACTGTATTTCCATGATGCGCAAGATTACGCGCTAAATTCGAACCCATGGCAGCCAAACCAACAACACCAATATTTGCCTGAGCTTGAGTCATAATGACACCTCTTATCTTGTACTTGTTTTGTTATTTGCACGCATGCTTTGCGCACCCAAGCAATCTGCATTATCTACAAAATGCACAACTTTTTATTTTGCGTTACGCCCCTTCAAGAAACGCACTTAATAATTTTATAGGCGGATATGCACAAGGCTTAACAATATGCAAGTTAAGTAGTTCCAAATATAAATTCTGTGAAATAGATTACATTTTTAATCGTTAAAACTAAGCTCATATTCACTTCATAAAACACGACACGCTTACAAACACGCTATTTTTAGCTATTTTAAATAATAACTATATATAGTGTTTACACAGTCGACACACCACTATAAATAGTGCTTATTCAGAGTAAGCTAACTACTTGGCTTTTGTCGATACAACACGGAATTGCAAAATTCCCCCATCGCCAGAGGAGATTGAAATGACTATCACAGTGTTTACTAAACCTCATTGCCCACAGTGTGATGCAACTAAGCGACAGTTCACAAAACTTGGCGTGAACTTTGAAACAGTAGACTTGTCAAAAAGCCCTGAATCACTCGAACAGTTAAGAAATGCCGGATACCGTCAAGCTCCAGTAGTCATTGCTCCCGACGCATCCTGGAGTGGGTACCGTCCAGATCTAATTGCGCAAATTGCGGATAAACTCGGAACTTCCGCAGAGGCAGCAAAAGAAGCATAAGAAATGTGTGAGCAAGAAAATATAACACAACAAAGCGAGCCTGAATCGCGCGCACAAGGCGAATCAATCGGAGCTGTAGTCTACTTTTCCTCAGTTTCCGAAAACACGTTAAGATTTGTGCAAAATTGCGATTTTCCAAGCAATAACGTAAACGTGTACCGCATACCACTTCGCCCTAAAGAGCCGGAATTAAACGTGCGCGAACCGTACGTTTTGATTGTTCCAACTTACGGCGGTGGAAATATTGCGAAAGCAATACCAATGCAAGTTCGCAAATTCTTAAATAATCGCGAAAATCGTTCGTTTATTCGCGGGGTAATTTCTTCCGGAAATACAAATTTTGGAGAAGCATATTGCGCTGCAGGCGGTCAAATTGCAGGAAAGTGCAAAATCCCAAATATGTACTCGTTTGAACTCACGGGAACTGCAGAAGATATAGAAAAAGTAGCGCATGGGATACCGAGATTTTTAAAACAACTCAAAGAAACAGAACAAACGAAATAAACGAAATAAGTAAAAGAAACAAAACAAACAGCGTTTGAAAAACAAAAATAACGCATGAAGAAAGGAACAAACCCCATGAATAGCACAGATCCGATGAGCGAATCTACTTCGCTTAATCTTGATCACACTGATTCTGCAAGCACAACTGCCAGCACAACAGCAGAGCGCATTCGCAACAGCCGCGACTACCACGTTCTTAACGCTATGCTCGGTCTTTTTGACCCAGAAAAAGGCATTCAGTTTGATAAAGATCAGGAAGCAGAAAAGCTTTACGTTTCGGATTACGTGCAAGAACACAGCATGAAGTTTGCTTCAACTCGCGAACGCTTGAACTATTTGATTGACAACTATTACTACAACGGCAACGTGTTCAACAAATACAGCGATGAGTTTCTCGATAAATTCTACGAGCATGCAGAAGCCGCTCACCACACTTTTGGCACATTCTTAGGTGCTTTTAAGTTCTACACTTCTTACGCTTTAAAGACTTTCGACGGCAAACAGTATTTGGAAAACTTCGCTCAACGCGCAGCTGCAGTCGCTTTGGAACTCGCAGACGGCGACGAAAAAGCAGCGCTCAACTATTTGGACGAAATGCTTGCAGGTCGCTTCCAGCCAGCCACTCCAACGTTCTTGAATCTTGGTAAAGCTCAGCGCGGAGAGGCTGTGAGCTGCTTCCTCGTGCGTTTGGAAGATAATATGGAGTCTATTGCGCGCGGAATTAATTCTGCTTTGCAACTTTCTAAACGAGGCGGCGGCGTGGCTCTTTTGCTTACGAATTTGCGCGAGCTTGGCGCTCCTATTAAGCGCATCGAAAATCAGTCGAGTGGCGTTGTACCTGTTATGAAGCTTTTGGAAGATTCATTCTCTTACGCTAATCAGCTTGGCGCTCGTCAGGGCGCTGGTGCTGTGTATATTAGCGCTCACCACCCAGATATTATGCGTTTCCTCGACACTAAGCGCGAGAACGCGGACGAGAAGATTCGTATTAAGTCGCTTTCTTTAGGCGTTGTTATTCCAGATATTACTTTTGAGCTTGCTAAGCGCAAAGAAAAGATGGCTTTGTTTAGCCCTTACGATGTTGAGCGCGAATATGGCAAGCCTTTTGCAGACATTTCTGTTACTGAACATTACGACGAGATGGTTGCAAATCCTCGCATTCACAAGAAGTACATCGACGCTCGCGAATTCTTTATGACACTTGCGGAAATTCAGTTTGAGTCTGGCTACCCTTACATTTTGTTTGAGGATACTGTGAATCGCACAAATCCTATTAAGGGTCGCATTACTATGAGCAACTTGTGCTCCGAGATTTTGCAAACTCAGGAAGCAAGCACTTATAACGCTGACTTATCTTATAGTCACGTTGGCCGCGACATTTCTTGCAATCTCGGCTCTCTTAATATTGCTAAGGCAATGGATGGTGACTTGGGTGCAAGCGTTGATTTGGCGGTACGTGCGCTCACTTCTGTTTCTGAGCATACTTCGATTGATTCTGTACCTTCGATTCGTCGCGGAAACGCAGAAGGTCACGCTATTGGCTTGGGTCAAATGAATTTGCACGGTTTCCTTGCTCGCGAGCACATGCAGTACGGAAGCGAGGAAGCTCTTGACTTTACAGACATGTACTTTATGACTGTTGCTTACCACGCTTATAAGGCTTCTCACGCTTTGGCTGTAGAGCGCGGACACGCTTTTGCAAGCTTTAAAACGAGTGCCTACGCTAAGCCTGCAGGAAAAGGCAACTATTTCGATAAATACACTGATGGAAGTCGTTCTCTTGAGCCTCGCACTCAAGCGGTTCGCGATTTGTTTGCTCGTTTCAATGTTGCGATTCCAAGTGTTTCAGACTGGGAGCAACTGCGCGACGAGATTTTGCGCGACGGCATTTACAACGAGTATTTGCAGGCTGTTCCTCCAACTGGCTCAATCTCTTACATCAACCATTCCACGAGTTCAATCCACCCAATTGCTTCTCGCATTGAGATTCGTAAAGAGGGCAAAGTTGGTCGCGTCTACTACCCTGCAGCATACATGACGAACGACAATATGCAGTACTTTAAGGATGCTTACGAGATTGGCTGGAAGGCAATTATTGATACTTACGCTGAAGCAACTCAGCATGTGGATCAGGGATTGTCGCTTACTTTGTTCTTCCCAGACACTACGACTACTCGCGATTTGAATAAGGCTCAGATTTACGCATGGCGCAAGGGCATTAAGACTCTTTACTACATTCGTATTCGCCAGAAAGCTTTGGAAGGTACGGAAATTGAAGGTTGCGTAAGCTGCACACTATAAGTAGTAGTGATAAAAATTTTAGCTACGTAGATATTTCCAAATTAAATAAAAAAACTTAAAAATTTTGTAAAACGTAAACACAAGATCAGGAGTAATTATGACAGAACTCGATACAACTGCGCTCGATCCAACAGCATTGCGCAGTAGCCTCGATAAGCCTTTCGGCACAAATCGCGTAATCGCAGATGACGCTATGATGGCAGCTTCTATCACACCATCTCAGTACCGCTACCATCACGGATCGCGTGTACGCCCAGTTAATTGGAATAATATTGTTGACGACAAGGATTTGGACGTTTGGAATCGTCTTATTGCTAACTTCTGGCTTCCTGAAAAAGTGCCGCTGAGCAACGATATTCCTTCTTGGCGTTCCCTCACCGATCTTGAACGCAAGACCACTACTCGCGTTTTTACGGGCTTGACTTTGCTTGATACTAGCCAGGCAACTATTGGCGAGCTTTGCCAGATTGAGCACGCTCGCACTGAGCACGAGCAGGCTATTTACACGAATATTGCTTTTATGCAGTCGATTCACGCGCGCTCCTACTCCTCTATTTTCTCTACTCTTTGCTCTAGCGAGGAAATTGACGAAGCTTACCGTTGGGCTGTTGGCAACGATGTTTTGCAGCAGCGCGTCACCACTGTGCTTTGCGAGTACGAGAGCGAAGATCCGCTTAAACGCAAGATTGCTGCAACTATGCTTTCTTCACTTCTTCTTTACGCGGGATTCTACCTTCCGCTTTATTTTGCTTCTCGCGGAAAGATGATGAACACTGCCGATATGATTCGTTTGATTTTGCGCGATAAGGCGATTCACGGCTATTATTCTGGTTACAAGTTCCAGCGCGGTTTGGAGCTTAGAAGCGAGAACGATAAGAAGAATCTTGAAAAGTTCACTATGAACTTGCTCGATACTTTGTACGATTTGGAAGTTGAGTATTCTGGTCAGATTTACGAAGGATTTGACTTCCACGATGACGTTTTTGACTTCGTTCGTTATAACGCTAACAAGGCTTTGATGAATCTTGGCTATCCTGCTAAGTACAGCGAAGAAGAAACTCACGTAAGCCCAGAAATTCTCGCAGCTCTATCTCCTGCTGCCGACGAAAATCACGACTTCTTCTCCGGCTCTGGCTCCAGCTACATCATGGGAAAGTCTGTTGAAACCGACGACGACGATTGGGACTTCTAGTCGCATAATTGATTGTTTATTTGATTAACTGACTGTTCGATTGGTTAACTAATTAATTTAATTAGTTAACCAATTTAATTTATCTAAGTCAATTATTGAACCAAAATATCGTATACATAAAAACTGAAAAATTAGAAAGTAACATGAGCCCCCTCAGCCTTTATGGTACACTATGGAAAAGAAACTGGTTTTGTTAATCCCTTTATGCAAAAATCAGCAGTGACTATCAATTCATCCTCCGTTTAAACTAAGCGTTTTGGGCTGAACTGAGCAGGCGCTCAAGTTTGGAATCCAAATTGATAAGGATGCCTAGCAGTTGTTAGTCACATCTATACGAAGAAAGAAGGTCAGTTATGGGGAAAATGACTTATAAAAAAGTACTTTGTGTTGTAGTGCTATTCAGTTCGCTGGTGGGGCTAGCGGCCTGCGGTAGCTCCAAAGCAAACAATTCAGCGTCTACGAAAATAACCCATCAGTCAACTAAAAAACATTCAAAATCAATCAAAAAACCTTCAGAAAAGAACGTTCCTGAGGCTTTTGTGAAAGGCGAAAAAGGAACTTTTGAAGCACTAGGTGAAACTAAACCCGTTATTTGGGACGCTTATCCTGATAAGTTGGCCTACGTGAAAGATGCTTTTTATCATTGGACACTTCAAGACGACTGGTTCCAAGTCATTACTGGTCACTACATGGTCGTCGACCGTTTAAATACTTCAGGAATGTTATTAAAGAAACTTCAAAAGGGCACACCAGTTAAATTAAACGGCAAAGACTATAAAGTGGCAGATTATAAAGACTTTGAAGGAGGAGGCAGCGCGGATAAATTGTTAAGCCAGTTCAAAGGATATGTTGAGCAATTCCCTAAATCTGCTTACTTTATTCAAACCTGTCTTGATGCCAGAACTTATGGCGGACAACGTTTAGTAGTTCTTGACGTAGCAAAATAGTAAATGGTTTAGCCACAAAATTTAGGCTATTTGCCAAATTTTGTTGTTTTGAAAATATTGCCTGTTAATCAATATCGTTGATGAACAGGCAATATTTTTTAACTGATTACGCGACTGTATCGTATAACTTTAATTGCACAGTCGCTATGTTATACGCGTTATCGTGGTTAATTTACGCTATCTGTCCTCTTCAAGACCAGCAGTGAATTTTTCTGCTAAGATGTGAAAGCCTTCTAAATATTCTCCATAACCATCGGCAATAATCGCATCGTCATGAACTACAAACTTATTATTTTCTAACACTACATACTTGGTAAAGAATTGCTCAAGCTCTGCAGCCAATTTATCAAAATCTTCTTCAGAAAGCTCATCGTCATCGTCACTAGTATTTGCTGCAGCAGATGGATTCCAATTTTTTACTCCAAAATCTTGACTCATGATATTCCTTCTTCTTAATGTAATCTATGAATATTGCATATTAGCATCCTAGACAGCAACCAAAAAGTTACTGATAAATAAAAAACAACTAAATAGGATTAAAATCTACCGTAATATAACTTAGAAAATATGAAATAGAAGATTAGCGAAGTGCTGTGTGCATTTCGCTAATCTTTATGAAATAAATTGTTCAATAACGATCATCAGGTATGAAGGCACGTGCAAAAGCAACAATAAGTGTAAAAACAAATGTTTCAATCCACCTATTTGGAGATGAAATGTAAGCAATTGTATTGCCACTAAATATTGCAAAAATTCCAAGCAAGCCAATAAATGTCAACGGCATATAAGTAGCTTCTCGTTTGATAAGTCGCTTAAAATAAGCCAAAATTTGCTTTTTCATAATGATTCACCTACCCCACTGGTCACGACATTGCCATGCGCAATACCCAATTGAAATGCAATACCAACAGAACCACCGAGTTTCTTTAACACTGTCTTTGCTAAGCGCTTCACCGCATAATTCCTTTCCTTAAAACGTTATTTTGCTGTACAAATAAATTGTGCAATGGCTCTCAGTGTAATAAAAAAATACTGTCATGTAATCAGCTGTAACTATATTTAGTGACACAGTAAAATTGGCAATACTTGTGATTGTTATTTTTGGGCTCAGTAGAAATTTTTATGCTGCAAAAATCAACCCAAACACATCCGTTATCGTGTCAGTTTTTGTTAGATTTGCAATTTTTGCCACGATAACTCCATAAATATGTCTTTATTTAAGAATGGTTCCAAAACGGAAATGTTCTTAAATGTTGATTGTTGAGAACATACAAACTGCTAATCGTAAAAGTTTTAAAAAGTTTTCTAAAAACGCTATCGTTAAAAATAAGTACGCCTATTTGTGTAGATAAAATTTGAACGTTAGTATGTTGGTAATTTACAAAACAAGAATCACAAGGAGGTGCTTATTATGACCAATCCTTTGCGCGGTATACGAGAAGAAGATATCGTCAAGTACTTTAAAGATCACAATCTTTCAGTTGATAAGACGTATGTATTTACCATGAAATACGACCCTTGGTGGAAAGATTTACTCAAACTATTTTTGTTACCTAAATTATTCTATGTAGCGCAAAGTGTTGATGCGCGTATTGTTGCTGCCACTAATAATGAGTTTATTGTTGTTAATCCGAATACCATTTTAGGCTCGGGTAATCTAGCTAAATTAGACGATAAGCATCTTCATCGCATTCCGTGGAATCAACTCACTAATTTTGAAGTTATAAATAAGCCAACAACCCAAATAATTCGCTTTACTGCGAATGGTAAAACCGAAGAATGGAGTGTGCCAACGGAAAGTGCTAGCGTATGGCACTTTAATGTGTACAATCTTGATAATTTGAGAAAAACAATACAATCGCACATCTCTTGATAAGCGGATTCCAAAACAAGATACCATATATTGTATGAACACTACTTACGCAATTGTTGATAATGACACGCTTGTATTGCGATATATGCAACTTCTTCTGAGAAGTCGTTTGCCTGAAAACTTTGTTTGTGCATGGATGTGTTCTTCTGCAAAACAAGCTATTCATCGTTGCGTTACAGAAAATACTCCTGACATACTTTTAGTAGATATGTCAATGAGAGAAATGAGTGGTGTTGATGTAATTAAGGCAATTCGCGAGCGCAATAGCAATATTGTTTTGATTGGCATTACTTCCTACATGCTGGATGAATACGTATTGCAAGTTGCTAAGTCGGGTGGTCAAGCGCTAGTACATAAAGACAATTTAGCAGACATAGTTGCAGCTATTCAATCGCGCACAACAAGCTACGGTTGCCCAGAATTGCCACAATATATTGACTATTTTCACACTCCGCAAGAATCATTCAATATGATTTCTCAACTTCCGAAGACTTCAGTTTTGTCTCCTCAAGAATCGGAAATTATGCGCTTGTGCAAACAGGGATCTTCTACGAAAGAGATTGCAGATCAGCTTAATGTGAAAGTTTCAACAGTCAACACGCACTTACGGCGTATTTATGGAAAACTTCAAGTTAAAAGTCGTATGCAAGCGCTCGCTGCGCTCGCAAAATATTCGCATGACATATAACGTGTAAGAAATTAACATGTAAAAGTAGGTAGTTATGAAATTATTAACGCGTATGATCAATTTTTTGCCGCATGATGCCTGGCAGAAAATTGGAATTGGCGCAATCATAAGTTGTACTTTGATTCTTGAAATTTGTTCCTATAATAATCTTCATTACTACTCTAATTGGCATGCAATTACGGTTGAAATAGTATGGATTGTAATCTGCTTATGTATTGCAATATGGCCTCGTAAAGCATCTTTTATTGTGCTTATTTGGATGCCGTTGGTAATTATTGCGCCAAATATCAACTACTCATCTATGATGCTTACCATATTGATTTGTTTAGCAATTGCTGTAATTACTCAACCTTGGTACACTGTGCTTTCTTCTTGCGGAGTTTCTTCATGGTTCTTTATTATCTGCGATTTTCAAAACGCTTATGTGTTAGCGTGGTGGCTTCTTATCACTCTTATTTCTAGCGCAATCGTAAAATACTATATTTCCACTATTCACCAACAGCAAGAACAGTTATTTGCACAGCGTTACAACATTTTTCAAAAATATGCCACTATTGCAGCAATTCGCATGCACGATGAAGTAACTAATGAGCTTTCCAGCATTATGATGATAGCTCAACAATCTATTGAACCTCAAACAACTCATGACCAAGAGCATGAAAATTCGCGAGAGATTCTTCAACGTGCTACTACAACTGTTCATAGAGCACGTAATATTATTTCTCTTCTTGACAATGCTACAACTGCAAGCACTGGCGATGTTATGCAATCGACTACATTTTATAAAGATTTTTGCACAGGCTTACGTGTTTTATTTGACTGTGAACAAAAGTCATTTGAAAAGCTTGACTATATTGGTTCCATTGACTTGAGTAGTGATTTAGCTACTGAAAATTCGAGATCAGCACATTTGCCTTTTGAAGAATGTGCTCAGATTGAGTATATTTGCCGAGAACTGCTTGCGAACGTAAAAAAGCATGCTGCAAAACCTAAAGAATACGCCATGAATGTAATGCTTAATGACCATGAATGTCATATTACGTGTATAAATAGTGCGCAACGAGGCGTTCTTGCTAACTTGCAATTAGGATATGGACTGCGTTTTCATAAGATGCTTGCGGAACGAGTTGGCGGAACTTTTAAAGTTATTGAAGATGGCGATTCGTGGATTATTAATGTACATGTTCCACTTCATGTAGAGAAATAGTCATTGTGCTTTCTTGCGCTTTAATCGAGTATTTGGACACGTTTTAATCGAGTATTTGGACGAAGCTTTGCACAGAAGATGCAAGTAAGCGGTTAATTTGCAATGCAGAATGCTGTTTCGTTGCTATGTCATACACGTTATCGTGGCAGTTTTTGTAAGATTTGCAATTTTTGCCACGATAACTTGCTTAAAAAATATAGTTATACAAAAGGAATAACATTTTCAAGCGAACTTGATGAAATTATAAACTTATTGAACGTTCTTAGCTCTAAGCAAAATGACTAAATTTTGTATCCATTGGCGACATAAAAATGCCGCTTTGTGTCATATCTCTCATGTTTATTCTTGACAAACTCATATAACAACTTTAATATTTTTAATAAAAGTTTAATTTAATTAAAGTTTTATAGGTTGACGAAAGGGGTGATATGGATCATATTCCAAAATGGATGGCTAATCTCACAGACGAAGATATGTCGTTTATAAAGAACTTTGTATTATCGTCTGGATCGTTAAAAGAAATGTCGCAAATGTATCAAGTCTCTTACCCAACGATGAGAATCAGGCTTAACCGGCTCATTGAAAAGCTGCACATAAGCGACAATGAACCAGAAGACCCGTTCGTTCTTTTAGTAAAGAGTCTTGCTATTGACGATAAATACGATGTTGACACAGCTCGAACACTCATAAACGAATATAGAAAAAGAAAGGATGAATCATGAGCTATGCATTATTTGGTCCAATAATTGACATTCTTATTGCACTTGTTATATGCGTATTAGTGTTCTTTATTGCAAGAAGTCTTATTCGATATGCGCATTCTCTTAAAAAAGACGATAAGTCATCTAAGCAGTCTGCAGAAGATAAAAGAATTGTATTACAAGACTTATAAAACACAAAAATCACACGTTATCGTGGCAAAAATTGCAAAATTCGCAAAAACTGCCACGATAACTCGAGAGTTTAAGTACTGCTAGTTTAGTGGAATAACAACATTGACCAGCCAAGTGTCATCATCTTTTTGCGCGTTTAAAGATCCACCTAAACGTTCCACAGATTTTTTGTGGAATAGTAACCCTTTGCCAAAAACAAGCCTTCCACCAAACTTATTCGACAACGAATTCATGCACATTATTTTGCATTCTCGCTCATCAACAGTAACGTTCATAGAAAAGTCAACGCTAGTATTGCAATGCTTGCGAATATTAGTAAGCAACTCGCTGCACATGCGAATAGCACATTGAGCTTTTTCAGTACTAACAGTTGCAGATGCAGCAAAATCACCACTCCCCGAACTTTTATCAACCACTATTAAAGAGCCATAGTACCCAAGCTGCTCACAAATTTGCCGTTCAGCCTGTAAACGCGCACGAATATTGCATAAAAGATCAGTCAAATTCATGCAATCATTGTTATTAGAACTATAAACAAACTGCGTACTAGCAATATTTGAATCTAAAGAATCATCATACTTTTGTTCAGCTTGCTCAAGCAGGCTGATAACAAGTCTCGCTTTGGAAAGTGCATTACGCGAATGTTCAATAATCTGCTCTAACGATTCTTTTGTATGTTCATTGTTCTCAACATATAAAGCATCCGTCGCAAGCAACGTAATATCAGTAATCTCATTGTTCACATCGTCATGCAATTGCAACGCAACAGACGCAATATAAGACTGGAACTTACTCCGTACAATATCCATTTTTGCGCGATTATTTTCTTCCAACATGTTCAAATATTTGTGCAAAGCGTAGCCACAAATCATAGAAATAAGAACAAAACAAGGAAAAGTAAGCGGAATGTACGCCATTTTTGCAAAGTACATAATATTAAGCGAAACTATGTAAGCGCAAAGCAAATACTTCCACGAATCGTAAAAGCCTGCAACAAGCATGCCAGAGAGCAGCGCAAAAAGCACACAAGTTGCATTTACGCCTGGTACTGCTAACGTTACGCAATAAAAAATCGGAGTTACGAGTGATATTTGACGCGGAAAAGCAATCATAAGAAAAGTTGCAAACATCCAAACGTATTGGCACGCAGATTGTAATGGATTGTGCCACAACCCAGCTGTATTACAAGATTGCACATCCATTGACACTACAAGAATCGCCAATATTATGAATAAAGTTCGCTGAATTTTCCAGCTTTTAACCAACTCAATAACGCGCGAAAATGTTTTCATTAACATGCGTTATCCGTTTCTTGCAAAATATTCGTATGATTCTGCGGCGAATCATTCAAATATTGCAGATTGCTATTTTGCTCACGATTTTGCATTGCAGCAAATGCGGATATTGCTTGCACTCGGTTAGAAACATGCAATTTTTTGTAAATTCTATGAATATGCGTGTTAATAGTGTTTGGCATAAGACCAAGTTGAGCCGCAATCTGATTCGTTGTGTAGCCTTTAGCAAGCAGATCCATGATTTTTAGTTCTTGAGGCGGCAAAACGCTACGCGATCTTGATTTAGAAAGCCTAATAAAAGATTCTTGCGGTGTAGCAAAATCGTAAGCAACGTCTTTAACGCAACGGCAGCCATACACGTGCTGATTATCGCAATATTGCAAAGCTTCTGCCAAACCTTTGAAATTGTCTTTAGCAACCATTGCCTGCCCACCAACTTGCGCTACTGACGAAGCATAGGATCTGCAGTCATACGAAGTCATACCAATTAAAATAATGCTATTGTTTTTCTCACGAATTGCGCGTATTACGTCTACTCCAGACATGTCTTTCATTGACATATCAATCAAAATATAATCCGGAGTAGTTTTTGCTACTTGGCAGTATTCCAAAGCTTGCGCTCCAGATTTTACGCACCATTTGCACGCGTACTCGCTTGGCAAAAGCTTGCTGAGCACGTTTCGCATAACCGCTAAAACTAATGGATCGTTATCTACTATTGCATACGTTTTTGGCATAATGGCTTTCTTGCAATTTCACGCTACTTTTCTTATATTTTACTTTATAAGTGCGCACAAAATAGAGCAAATTGTGTAGCAAGAAATGATTACAAGTAATGCATGTAAGTCAAATGTGATTATAATAAGTGACAGTATGCGACTTTTGGTTGCGTTGAAAACTCATTTTCAATAATGATTGCAGCAGGATTATATGACAAAACGACTAGTAGTATTGCACTCCGCAGAAGTAGCTGCGATGGCGTTTGCCTCAGCAGCTGCTTTTATGCGTAGTTTTGGCTTTTTTGTTTTGTGGCTTGTTTTAGGACTCCTTTCTGTTGCAATGTATTCTTATGCATATTTTTTCTTGCGCAAAAATGTTCTTGAAGGCGAAAATGCAAGTAACACAAATAATATAGCTGAGCTTGATAGCGATAACACTAACAGTATAAGTAGAGATAGTGAACTTAAGAGCACAGGCAGCAAAAAGGCTTGCGATACTGAAAATTACGATAGCTGCGATAATTGCGATAACTATGACAACAATGTTAAAAACAGCTACGGCTCAGAAAACGACAAAAGCGAAAGTGCCGAAGAAAACAAAGTTGTCGCACTAAAACGCAAAAAAGTCGAATTGCAAAATAAGCAAATACTTAACAATTACTCAAATAATTTAACAAATATTATTACATGCTTTATTTGTGGGCTTATTCACGTTCCTTGGATTTATTACTACGGAATTGCAAATGGTGTCTTAGCATTAGTGATTTTGTGTCGAGTCATAAAGCGCCCACAAGGTCACCCTACGGATAAAAGCGATTTTTAAGGATTTAAGCTTATTGGCAATCTACCATTACGTTGAGCACTAAGTTTTGAGTACATTTATTGCACGGGTTGAATTGAGGCCTCTTGGCGAGCAACATCAAGCGCTTTGTTGAAGGCATCGCTAGTCCAACTTGCTCCAGCAACAACCGAAATATGCAAATCTTTTAGTGACTTTCCAACAATTTTGCCAGGTATAGCTTTTGAAAATGCGTCCATGTGGCCTTTTGAAATCGGCGTAAACGGATGAGATGTTATCTGCACATCGCTAACATTTCCATTTGCAACGCTTAAGCGTACATCAAAACTGTCTTCTGCAACAGGACCATACGTAGCTTTGACTTTATAGTCACCATCTTTGTAATTACCAGTATCAGTTTTAGACTGGTTTTTAGAATCCCCAGAATCTTCACTTTGAGCTGAAGACTTAGATTGCTGAGCACCAGCATTGTACTTGCCTGAAGGATTACCACCATCATCTGCACTCTGACCAGAATTGCCAGCAAACTCATCATTCATTGGCACAGCACTAGGTTCACCGCAAGCCGACAACATAGCAGAAGATGCAGCTACAATTGCAAGCGTAGCAACGGTTTTTGCAACTTTTTTGGATTTCAAATCATCGCGTGAAACATCGTGAAACATATTATCTGAAATCATAAAATCATCGCCTTTAAATCTTGTATATTTTAAAATCTTGCGCAACTAATCATCTAAATTCGCTAATTTAGGCGACTTAGTAGGCTCATGGTCTTGCAAAGCTTCCACAACACTTTCATCAACGTGAGCACTCGTAAACGCAGGCTTGCCACCAATCGCCTCGTACGCTTTGCGCGCACTCTCATTATTCCAACGCTCACCAACAAGCACACCGTGATTAAGCATAATTTCGCGATCCGCGCATTGAGCAACCAGAGAATCGTGAGTTACAACAATAATCGTAGTCCCTTGATTGTGCAGCTGCTTAAACAAATCGAGCACAATCTGCTCATTTTTTTCATCCAAATTACCAGTCGGCTCATCCGCAAGCAGCAACTTCGGACAGTTAATAAGCGCGCGAGCAACGCACACACGCTGCTGCTCGCCGCCAGAAAGCTGGCTTGGTAAATGGTGAGCGCGGTCCTTCAAGCCAACTCGATCCAAAGCATCCATTGCCTGAGCTTCGTCAACAACAGAATGATAGTATTGCGCAACCATCACGTTTTCAACTGCCGTTAAATGCGGCACAAGATAAAACTTTTGAAAAACTAAGCCAATTACGTTTTTACGAACGTCAGCAAGCTGACCGGCATTCAAATCCTCAAGTTTGCGACCTTGCAAAGACACGGAACCCTTGGAAGGCGAATCCATGCAGCCAATAATGTTCATAAGTGTTGTTTTGCCAGAGCCACTCGAGCCAACAATAGAAAGCCACTCGCCTTCTGGCACAGTAAGCGACAAATCGTCAACCGCGCGAAGAGATCCGTAAATCTTGGAAATATGATCCAAAGTCAACAGCATTTTTGGCTTAGACTCCGCGCCTTCCAACTTATTTTCTACATTCTCTGTCATATTAAATCCTTAACTCAAATCTTAAACAATCTCTAAATTTACGCTTAAAATTATTCTTCTCGAAGCACAATCGCAGGATCGATCTTTGAAGCGCGCAAAACAGGCGGCAACGCAGCAACGCAAGATGCAATAATGCTAAACGCCACCGAGAACGCAACAAGCCACCAATTCACGCCCAAATCTCTAGAGAACACCATTGCTGCAAGCAAACGTGCAAACACATACCCTACTGCGGTACCAGCAACGCCACCAACGAAGCCATATAATCCAGCTTCAGCAGTAAACTCCACGCCAATACTCCGTGCGCTCGCACCCAAAGCTTTGCGCAAACCAATTTCATTTCGACGCTGTTGCACAATCGAAGAAATCGTAGTGCTCACGCCAACCATCATCAACACTAGAACAACTAGCGACACAATGCAGAACAGGCTGCGAAGCATAGTGATAATACCAGTGTCAGCAGCAGTAACTTTAGTAACTTGCTGAGCGCGCACACGCATAGAAGTCATGTCGTTAATACTTCTCACAACAGCATCAACACTAGGAGCAGAAGACGAGTAAGCAATAACATCCGTACCACGCTTAACTCCTGTAAGAGAATTTACATCTGCGTTTAGCGCATATAACATGGAATCCTCTGCGCCGCCTGTGTCCAAAATGCCACAAACGCGGAAAGTTGTGCCGTGAGTATCCATAATATCTGTTGAGACTCTGCCTTCAACGAGCTTTTGTTGAGATGAATTTTGTGCAGATTCTTCTGAAGAATTTGCAACAGAATTTTGCGCTGGTTTATCTGCAGATTTATTTGCAGCCTTATTTTCAGACTTCTCTGCTGGCTTATGCGAGCCGGCAGTATTATCCGAGGATCTATACGCAATCGCAATTCGAGAACCTATTTTTAAGCCCATCGCAAGAGCTACATCTCGCCCAACCATAACATTTCCACTGCTAGGCCAAGAGCCGTCTACATTCCAATGCTTATTAAGCGACTTTACTGAACGAACGTCTATTCCTGCTAAAACATACGGAGCTGCGTTAATACGCACGTTTTCGTAACGATACGTAGCAGAGCGCATAGCACCTTTTGCAAGAACCATATCATTTGTGTGCAAAACCATTGCGCGATCAATACCGTTTTTCCACTCGCCCTCAATTGGAGTTACGATAATATTCGCTCCATACGCACGCATTTCATCGCTCATTTGCTGAGGCACAACAAGGCAGATTGCAGCTAAACAAAACAGCGTGGCAGCACCAACAAGCGTTGCAATAACAGCCATCAAAGCACGCGATTTTCTACGAAATACCGCGCTAAATAGCATGGTAATAAACATAGAATTGTTGGAAGTCATATAAGATTTACCTGCCATGAAGCACCTCCGCAGGACGCACACTCAAAATCGAACGAATCGACGAGCCTGCAGCCGCAAGCACAGTCAACGCAAGCAGCACGAACACCAGAACAAATACCATCGGTCGGAACAAAATCGCAGAGTCGAACACTGTAAAACCAATAATCTGCGCCACTGCAAATCCCAAAGCCATGCCGAGTAACGCTCCACCAAACGCAATAACCGCAGTTTCCATAAGCATAAGACGAGCAACAGCACCATCACGCGCACCCAAAGCCTTAAGCAATGCAAGCTCACCGGAACGCTCAGAAATTGAAGCAGCCATAAGATTCGCCACAGCAACAGCCGCAGCAATTAAACTTAACGCAGTCATCAAAACCATAACAGCGCGCGTCTTATTTAATACGTTACCCTGAAGAGCTGCAACTTGACGAACCTGCTTTGCAACAGCTCCAGGAATTACCTCCTCAATTTGGTAAGTAATCGAACTCGGGTAAGCCGTGCAATACCAAGTTTCCCACTCTTCCTGGCTGAGCGCTGCCGGATTTTTAGCAGCCTTTCGCGCTAAATCATTTTCAGGAGTAGTAAGCGCCTTTACTTCAATCGAATCAACCTTATTCGGCTTATTTGCAAGGCTTTGAGCATCGCTAGAACTTGCGTAGATTGCGTTATTATCGTCGTCGCCAGAATCGTATATGCCAACCAAGCGCAACGAAACCTCGCGCCCGTCACGAATCAAACGCAAACGCTGACCAATTTTTAAGTGCAAATGCTCAGCTAGCTGCGCACCTACCATTGCTTCAGATTTATTATCTTTTGCCCAACGACCTGCATTAATCTTCCACCAAGAGCGCAAACCCCTAACACCAACAACCGTTGTTTCCCCGGAAGCGAGCGCAAGCTTACGATTAAACCAAGTTCCAATAATAGGCACTACCAAATCGCCAGAAGATTTCGCTTCAAGATTTGCGTGAACTTTTATTTTTGGCGCAAAATTAGTGATATTAAACGCCCAGAAAATCATTTTTATTTTTGCAGCATCAGATTCTTTTAGCGAAGCAGTAGACTCGTGGCTTTCCGCAGCCTTTAAACTCCCAGAACCATTAGTATCAATCTGCTCTCGAGAAGCATACAAATCATTTACAACAGCGCTAGATTTTGGCTGAACCACAATATTTGAACCATATGAACTAAGCTCTGCGTTAATTTTGTCTCCAACGTCATACACAACGCTAAGCATTGACACGCTAACGCACGCGCTTAAGCACACTACGAGCGCAATTAACACACGCTTTTTCAATTGCCGCACAAGAGATCGAGCAACCATGCGCATCATAAACATAGCAACTCTCCCTTACTTAAAATGCGAACTGAGCACGTCTAAATCAGCAGTATGAATTGTGATTTTGCCATGCCCAGCCTTATACGGGAACGGAATCGGATTGCAACCACCTTTAAAACCGATAGTTGCCAAATTAATTGCTACGTCACATTTACGGCAAATAATCTTACCGTCTTTTTCATAGTAGCCTGCATCTCCACAGTTTTCGCAAGCATCCAAGCCAACGCCATACGCTCCACCATTCTTTTTAATGATTATAAAGCGCATAACAGTGCCGTCTTTTGCTTTGTATTGGAAGCGATGCAAATGACCATCTGAAACTTGAACGTAATTAATAGTCGCAACACCATCGTGCAATTCGTACGGTTCTGGAGGCGTAAGAGTTGGTTTAATATTCATAATAGATACGCCTACAGTAAGCGTAAGTATTACTGTGATAGCAGCCAAAAGAGCTGCGAGCGCAGACTTTCGAGATTTCCTTTTAAACGCTCGCTTCGTGCGAATTTCTGCAGCATTTTCACCAACTACAGCCGTTTTAAAGCCGATTATTACGGATGCAGCAGCAGGAATCATAAACACGCTAATTTGCGCCATAATCATTAACGGAGCGTTATTAATTAGCCAAACAAGCACGCTGAAAGAAAAGTCATCCATATAAAGCAGAATGCTTCCTTGCATAATCTGCAAAAGTGAAGTTATGTGCTGCACTAGCAAAATAATCATGCTTAAAACTACAGCGATTTTGAAAGAAATCGCGTTAGATGTAGTGCGCAAAGAACGAACCATAAGGCTTAAGCAAATAGCAGCAATAACTCCAAGCACAAAACCAAGCGCTCGAAGCAACATGTCTGATGTAAAAGGCGGAGTGCTTGAATCTACGAAAATAGTAAGCTGCAAAATAACATCTGGCAAAGCATAAAACACAGTAAACGCTAAGCAACATGCACCAATTGCGTTACTTATGTGCATTAAAAGCGGGCAATTACGCCAATTTCTTACTATTTTGTGTGAAAAGATAACCACAATAATTGCAGCAATATCAAGCGGAACTGCAATGCACAACGCCGGCATATTAACAAAGTTTCGCTGATTAATTACCACAGATGCGCGAAGTATAGCAAAAATAAGAGCTGCAACTGTGCCTGCAGACAGCCCATACAATCTCCAACGTGCGCTTAGAGGCTTATCTCGCCCCTCGCCAACAGTGAGCGATGTGCTTAATCCCATTGTGAGTAGCGTAAGAGGGAGCAGCCCAGGCATAACTGCCACAAACAGTCTGAGCATAACTCCCTCCTTTGCTGTTACTTATTATTTACTAAAATTATTAATTAATCGCTAATTATTAACTAGCTATCACTACCACTGACGAGGAGTGTACTTCCAATCGTCGAAGGTTGCCTTAATTGGCTCAGTCCAGAAGCGACCGGTTACGCCGGTAGCAGGATCGACGTGAAGCATCCAACCCTTCTTTTCTGGGGATTCAATAGAAAGCACGAGCTTGTAATTTCCAGCCTTGTCAAGCTTAACGTTTGCACCGTAGTGAGGGCCATCGGAAGCGTTCATCTGCATAAAAGTACCCTTGCCAACGGATTCACCGCTTGCCTTATCGACAATCTCATAATTCACAGTCAAATCTGGAATGAACTCGCCCTTACCGTAGCCAAGCTTTGTACCTTTTTGGTTAGCGTGGATATCGGCTTCAAGGTGGAAGCTTGCTTCACTTGCCTTCAAACCCATACCGGCTGGGAGCATATCAACTGGCTGGAAGTACACGGCACCAATAGTAAGAGGTCCAATGTTCTGATCTTGGTGAGGACCAACTGGAACCTCCTCAAAGCCCTTATCGCCGCCCTTGTCATCAGACTTGTTATCAGACTTCTGCTCGGTTGCTTGTGACTTAGCATCAGTTTTAGCTGAATTGCCATTGGAACCGCATCCAGCGAGCGCAAGCAGTCCAGCAAGAACTAAAGCTGCAATTGCTGTCATTTTATTATTCTTCATATCTAACCTTCTGTATTTGTTGTTAGTTACTTTTATTTAATTGTTGTTATTGGTTGTTTATTAATTATTTATTAGTTGGTTATTTGTTGTTTTGCTTATTTATTTTCTATCGCGCGTTTCCCACGACTTCGCGCAATAGATACGCAAAGCAGTGAAATCACAACAATTGCTGCCACAATTTGAGCAACAATCGTCTCAACATACGGATAGAACCCAAGCCAATCGTTAGTTGGCAAGCCTTGAATATACATTCCTTCGAGAGCATCGCCCTCGATTAACGCGTGCACGCCACCGCCCGCAAAAATTACTACGAGAACAGACATAAGAGCGCTTGTTCCAGTAAAGAATGGGCGAATTGGTATGCGCACAGATGCGAAACGAATCAGCAAGAATATCACTACAAGAACTGCAGCAGCGGAAATGAAGCCCCCCCAAATCATAGAGTCAGCTCCGTTTGAAACTGCAAAGATTGCTTGATAGAAGATTACAGTTTCAGCACCTTCGCGGAACACCGCAAGGAAACTCAATAACGCTAAAGAAACCAAACTTCCCTTAGAAACTGCTGCCGTTGTTTGCTCACTAATATACTTATTCCATGCTTGCACTGAAGATCTAGAAATCATCCAATTACTCGTGTAAAGCAGCATAAGCATTGCGAACAATGCAACAACGCCTTCTGTAATCTCCTGCTGCGGACCAGAACCATTAAATAGCAAGCCGAATAGTGCAGCTACAGCAAGAGATGCCACAATTCCAGCCGCAATACCTAGGTAAATATACTTCACCATATTCTTGTGACCGGATTTAACAAGGTAAGCAATAATTGCTGCAACAACTAGCAACGCTTCCAAACCTTCACGAAGCAAAATTACGAAAGCCTGACCGAATGAGCTAGTTATGAATTGCATAAATGGATTTGCGCTTGAAGATGCGCCTTTGTCTAATTTTGCTGCGTCTTCAATAAGCATCGCTTTAAGATCCGTTACGAACTTTTTAGCTTGCTCAATAGTTCCGCCGTTGTTCATTGTTTGGCGGCACTCTTTGAATTGATACTCGACAGTCGAAACGCGACTTCCGCTTATTGCATTCATCACGTTCTTCTCGAAACCAAGCTTTTCGTAATACTGGTAATAGGCTTCATTAATTAAATCAACTGCAGATGCTACTTGAGTTTTATTACCTTTTGCAGACTTGTATTTTGCAACAGACTTGTCGAGAATAACGTTCATTTCTCGAGCAACTTGACCCCACGTACGACCATTGCGCCCAAGGTTTTTCTTTTTTGCAGCATCAAGCTTTTTGCGCTCTGCTTTAATTTGCGCACGCAACTTTTGTGCATAAACATTTGGCTTATCCACTTTTAAGTTGGCATCGAGACTAGATGCAGTTTGTGCAACATCCACTGAAAGAGCCGTTGAAACAGCACTTATTTGTGAACCTTGATTTTGCTGGTATACAAGCGTTTGTAGCTGCTGGAATTGATCAGTTTGTGCCTGAACTTTATTCTGCCCGATTGCATCTCGCACAACCGTAATCATGTTAGAAGCAACATAAACGGAATTGTATGCTGCTTCAAATCGAGTTGCAGCTCCAGAATTATTGCCACTATTGTATTCTGATTGACCTTGTAGCAATTCTTTATTAATTGCTTTAGAAACTTCTGTCCAGCTAGTATATGAACGATCCGCATCTGTTGCAAAAGCTGGAATAGTTGTAGCGAACGAACTCACTATGCAACCTACCAACATGCACACAGCCAGAATCAGTGCAGCCGAGTCACGAATAATTCGGCGCACTTTTACATACGCGCGCATAACATCTCCTCGCGTTCTTCCGCGTCTTCTTGCGATTCCGCACTTCTCACGCGTTTTACGCCTTTTGCGTTAACGCATTTCTGCATATCTACGCGCTCTACCCCAAATTGAGCGCACCCAACTAAAACTTGCCATTACAAAGGCCCCACAGGTACATAATATCGACATATCATGTAGATTGATATAGTTCTACGCAAAAAACACGCAAATATTACAAAAATGATATTGATAACGATAATTATCAATCTTTTTGCGATTATGCAGCAAAAAAATACGCTGGGAATGCGCGCGTTTTGCGAAGCGCATGATTTGGCGAGATTACCGCAAACTCAGCGCTTGTAGTTTGCACGATTTTTTGCAAATCGTTTTCTTGCGAAACAAAAAGCGCAGTTGCGAGCGCGTCGGCATAAGCAGTTGGAAAAGCGCAAGTTTTAGCAGGAATATACGCCCAGCTTGCAGAAAGTTTTTGCGAAGGAACGCCGTCTAAAGCGTTAATCAGATGAGTTGCAATTAAATTAGATTCAAAAGCATTGTCTGCAAGGCAATTTGCGTCTTTTACTTTCCAACGCTTTCTTGCAGCAGACGAAGCACACAACGCTCCGCTTGCAATTGATGCCACTCCAACTGCTTGCGTTGTATCAAAAGGATTTTCCAGCGCAACTTTTATTTGGTAATCTTCATCGCTAAAGCAAGCGCGCATATCACCGCCGGCATTTACCAAAAAATCGCAATCCGAAAGCGAATCGTCACCAAGCTCGTCTTTAAGAATATTCGTTACAAGATCTACAAAATAACCCTTCCCAGCTGCCCCAAAATCAAGCTGCACTGGCTGATTTGTGTGAAGCGTTGTGCCGCTGTCATCTCGAGAAATATCTGCCCACTTAACTGGAAGAGAGCGGCGATATTTGCTCCAGCTGCCACTGACACTGCCACTATCCTTGTTCGCACTGCCAGCCGGCTCCGGAACGAATTGCACAGAATTATCGTAGCCAAGCGCAAGCAAATCCGCGCCAATACAAGCGTCGAAAGCTCCTCGAGTGGCATCGTAAAACTCGTCGTAAATTGCAAAAAGCGGCTGTGTCCACGCCGGAAACTCAAACTCACCGCCATGCTCCGCACGAGCCATGCGCGAAACAAACGAATCTTCACGAAAGCGCGAAAGCACCGATTCATACTCTTCAACAAAAGCGCGAATCCGCTTCTGCACGCGCTGCGAAATCGGCTTGCTGCTAGAGATAATAATCCCCGTTCCAAGCGCGCGCTCAATCGCAACAACATTCCTAAACATCGCTTGCTTCAATCCCTAAGTCAAAACTCTCTGTTACTCGTCAAAATCCGCAACAAAACAACAAAAACAGCAAAATGTCGACATAGTTTACAGACAGTCTCATTCTATACCGACATTTTTAAAAAATAGCAGCATAGCACACAAAAACATTCGCCTATACCTACATTCTGGCAAAATGAAGGCATAGCGTGCAAAAAATATTCATCTATACCAAAATTTTTGCAAAAACGCATTATAGAAATATTTACGGCACTGGCAACATAACGCAACTCGTTTCTGCGTAGCACGATTTACGCGTTTTAATGAATACCCATAACAACTAGCTAAGAAACAAATAAACAACGCTACTTAAGCAACCAATCAACAATGTTTTCAACACGAATGCCGTCGTAATCATCATCTAAAGCCTTACTCAAAGTAATAACCAGCTTTTCATAATTATTCTGAATCTTCCGAAGCGGCTTTAACTCTCGCTCGCGCATAGACTCATCCATCATGCTTTCAGTTACTTGAATATAAAGCTTTTCGCAAGCAGAAGTCGCAACAAAATCAACTTTTCACAAGTTTAAGTCATTCATGACCTAAACTTCGATTTTTCCTAAGTTTAGGTTATTGATAACTCAAACTTTGTATTTTTGCAAGTTTAGATTGCACACTATAGCGATACATAATTGCTAGATTCAATCTATGCCGTAACGAGTTTTATACGCAGCGTAATCCTTATCTTGCAAAACACTAGCCACATTCGGCGCGTATTCGTATTCTTCTTCAACAAGATGCGCAAACTGCTGCTGCGCTAAAAGCTCAACCTGCAAAGGCTTTGTAATAATGTGGAACATATCTTCAAGAAGCTTTGTATCGTTAGCATCTTTAGCCTGGATTGAAGCTTCGTCGTTAACACGCTGCGTTATTAATCCCCAATCGAAATGGTATCCAGCATCTCGCGCAACTATATCCCAAAAAACGCGTTGCGTTCTACCATTGCCCTCACGAAATGGGTGTAAAACATTAAAATTATTGTAATTTACGCTTAGCGTACTAATAAACTCGTCAATAGATAAACCTTGCAATAAATTATCATTTTTAAGCGTTTGCTCACAGTAGCGAATCCCAACGCCCATATATTCAAGCGGATGAAACGGCTCGCCACCGCCTTTAGACATGTCAATAGTGCGAATCTGACCAGCCCAATCGTAAACATCCTGGAAAAGATAATGATGAATCCACTGCAATTGCTTAACAGTTCCTTCAGCATGCGGCAAATTTTCGTACAAAATAGAACATCTTGTGAGAACAGCATCGTTCTCATATTTATCTAATTCAATCTGATTATTTATATTAGATTTGTTCTTCAATACCCTTGTGTGAGGAATAAGATAAGGGTCAAAAACTGTTTCCACGACGCACACAACCCAATAACTTAATCCATTACGCCATATCTAGAACGCATTCTAGCAACAAATTCGTCACTGGTTATAAGACCTTTAGCATATTGATTTGCGTCATAAAGAAACTCTTTTGAAGGCGAATTGCCTTCAAGTCTGCCTGAAGCTATTGCAAGACCCAAATTTTCTTGACGCCTACGTTGCGTTTCTTTATCAATCATTTCTTCTCCCTGCCAACACACGCACCCAAATCAAAAACAACTATTAACTATTTTACTATGTGCAATACATTTTGATTACAGCATATTCAATTACAACACATTTTACTTACAGCACATTTTGCGATTTGACGAATCCAGCATCGGCAACATAACGCCACTAGTTTCGGTGCAACATGATTTACGCACTTTAAAACTAAGCAAATCCCACTTCGCAAATTTGAAAATTTTTTAATTTTGCGAAGTCAGATGATATTTGCACAAGCCGCAAAACACAAAAAACAGAACGCAATCGGAAAATGCATAAAGAAAAGAGCCTTCGCGCGCGAACGCAAATAGGTACTCACTTTCAAAAGTGAAAAAATATTAAAGTTTTGAAAGTGAAACTACGCATCTATTTTCAAAAGTGAAAAATACTGCATACTGCGATTCTGAAAACAAAATTAACGATGATCCCAAATTGGAGCGCGATACTGCTACTATCGCCAACACAATCCCAAAACCCAAACCAAAGCCTAAACTCAAACCAAAGCTCAAACCAAAACAAAGCCTAAACCCAAACCAAAGCTCAAACCGAAACCAAGCCAAAGCTCATAACAAACCTCGCACCACTGCGCGGCAGAAACTTTACAGCGGCGTAAAGTTTCGGTCGGATTAAGGCTGTAAAACGTCAGAAACTTTACAGTCATGTAAAGAAACAGTCGCGAAATAGCAGAAAAACGGCAGAAACTTTACACGCGAGTAAAGAAAAAGTCGTCTACACACCAAAAAACGTCAGAAACTTTACAACGCGCGCCAAAAACAAAAGGCAGGAGCTCGGGATACCCAAACTCCTGCCTTTTCGCTTACTTCACTTATACGTAAGCCTAAATCACCTTAGCGTTAGGCAGCACGTTGCCGTCTTTATCAACGTTACAACTATGCTCAACAGCAATAGTAATATGATCAGAATCAACAGAGAAGAAGCCGTCTGTCACTTTAAAAACGTGACGCACACCCTTCAAATCGTCAACCTTCACAAAACCGTGATCAATCAACGCAAGCACAGCCTCATGTCCAGGAAGCACGCCCATAGCGCCATTCACAGAAGGAATAACCACGAACTTGGCGTCACCTTCCCAAACAGGATGCCTGGCTGCCACCACACTAACGTGCAGCGATTTTACTTGCTTCTCCGACATAATCACGCACCAAACTCTTGCTGCATATCGTGCCAACGACGCTCAAGATCATCAATGCCACCGATACCAGAGAATGCCTGCTCAGGAATCTCATCGTAAACACCATCGCAAATGCGAGTGAATGCCTCAATGGTTTCGTCTGCTGGCACATAAGAACCTGGACGACCAGTGAACTTTTCAGCCACATAGAAGTTCTGACCAAGGAACTGCTCAATCTTACGAGCGCGGCTCACAGTAGTCTTATCTTCCTCACCAAGCTCATCGATACCAATCAAAGCGATGATGTCCTGAAGCTCCTTGTTACGCTGCAAAATAGCCTTAACGCGGTTTGCGCAATCATAATGAGCCTGACCAACGTAACGCGGATCCAAAATTCTAGAAGTAGAAGTCAAAGGATCCACAGCTGGGTAAATACCCTTAGCTGCAATATCACGTGAAAGCTCAGTAGTTGCATCCAAGTGCGTAAAGGTTGTTGCAGGTGCAGGATCAGTGTAATCATCTGCAGGCACATAAATAGCCTGAAGCGACGTAATGGAATGACCGCGCGTAGAAGTAATACGCTCCTGCAATGCACCCATTTCATCTGCCAAGTTTGGCTGGTAACCAACTGCGGAAGGCATACGACCCAGCAAAGTGGACACCTCAGAACCAGCCTGAGTAAAGCGGAATATGTTATCGATGAACAGCAACACATCCTGATTCTGCACATCGCGGAAGTACTCAGCCATAGTCAAAGCGGTAAGAGGCACACGAAGACGAGTCCCAGGAGGCTCATCCATCTGACCAAAGACAAGTGCTGTTTTCTCCAAAACGCCAGCATCAGCCATTTCGCCAATCAAATCGTTACCTTCACGGGTACGTTCGCCAACGCCAGCAAACACAGACACACCACCGTGATTCTGTGCAACGCGCTGAATCATTTCCTGAATCAACACAGTTTTACCAACGCCTGCACCACCGAACAGACCAATTTTACCGCCCTGAACGTAAGGGGTAAGCAAATCGATAACCTTAATACCAGTTTCGAACATCTGAGTCTTAGACTCAAGCTGATCAAAAGCAGGTGGGTTACGGTGAATTGGCCAACGCTCAGTTACTTCAATATGCTCGCCAGGCTTAGCATTCAAAATGTTGCCTGTAACATCGAACACGTGACCCTTAGTAACGTCACCAACAGGTACAGAGATTGGACCGCCAGTATCTCGCACTAAAGCACCACGAACCAAACCGTCAGTAGGCTTTAAAGCAACTGCACGCACAGTCGAATCACCAAGGTGCTGCTCAACTTCCAGCGTGATCTCGTGAACGGTATCACCTTCCGTGTTACCAACGGTAGCAATATCGACTTTGAGAGCATTGTAAATATCCGGCAGATAGCCGACTGGGAATTCAACGTCAATCACGGAACCCTGAACGCGGGTTACGCGACCAGCTGTTGGATCGACCTCCTGCTCAGCTTCTGGAGGCGCTGTGGTCTGATTTTCAGCCATATGCTCCTAATCCTCCTCATTATTCAGCGCATCAGCGCTGCCGATAATCTCGGTAAGTTCTTGAGTAATGGATGCCTGACGAGAAGCATTAAGCTTTCTTGTCAAATCATCCACCAAATTGCGGGCGTTATCTGTAGCCGTATGCATAGCGTTCTGTCTGCTTGCCGTTTCGGAAGCAGCAGAAGTAAGTAAGCACTCGTGAATACGAGACTGAATATACTTCGGCAAAACAGCATCCAATACTTCATCCGGGCTTGGTTCGAAGCAATACTCCACAGCTTCTGGATTGCTGCGACTCACTGCTTCTTCACGAGCCGAAACTGCGCTCGTAGACGACAATGCTGCTGAAGGACCAGATGCTGCTTCATAGTCAGGACGATGCATAGAAAACTCTTCACCGTCCTTCAAAGGAACCAGCTCAACTGGCAGCATGCGTAACGTACGAACTTTTTGCCTCACCATATTTATAAATTCAGTGAACACAATATACAGTTCCGAAACTCCGCCTTCTGCTTCCGGCGTCATATAAGCGTCCATTAAAGTATCGGAAATCTTTTCAGCAATAGTAACGTCAGGATGGTCAGTAGAACCTTCCCAAGTACCTGCCACATCGCGATTGCGATACTTGTAGTAAGTTGCACCACGTCGACCGTACACGTACAGTTCTGCATGCTTACCTTCTGCATCGAGTTTTGCAAGAAGTGCTTCAGTCTCACGAATAATCGAAGACGTAAACGCACCTGCCATACCACGATCAGAAGTAAGAGCCAAAACTGCTACGCGATTGCCGGCATGCTCTTTACCAAAAATAGGATGCTTAATATTTGCTTCGTGATGAGCTACCAACGCCTGCACGGCATCGAAAATTGCGTCACTATAAGGCTTAGCATTAAGCGCAATATCTCGCGCTTTAGCGATATGAGAAGACGCAATCATTTCCTGAGCCTTAAAGATTTTACCCAAAGACTGTGTGGAAATAATTCTCGATTTCAATGCAAGTTGGGAGGACATACGCTACTTCCCCTCAGGCTCGCGACTGTCTGCTTTTGGCTTAGCTACAAGCTGTTCCTTCTCAACAGGAGCAGGGTTTTCAGCCGGCGGCAAAGAATCCTTTACAATCAAAGGTTTGCCAGCAGATGTCTTAAACGTCCTACGGAAATCATCAATGGCTGCATCAAGCTTAGCTTCAGTTTCCTTAGTGAAGTCTTCAGTATCGCGAATTACTTGCAAAATGTCGGTTCCTTTATCCAAGTAATCCAACAATTCGCTTTCGAAACGCAACACATCCTTCACAGGAATATCGTCAAGCTTTCCATGAGTACCAGCCCACACAGAAACAACTTCTTGCTCCATTGCTCGAGGAGAGAACTGCTTCTGCTTAAGTAGCTCAGTCAAACGAGCACCGCGAGTAAGCTGTGCCTTTGAGGCTGCATCCAGATCAGAAGCGAACATTGCGAAGGATTCCAAAGACTTGTAACGAGCCAAGGAAATCTTCAACATGCCGGAGACTTTCTTCAAAGCCTTAGCCTGAGCTGCGCCACCAACACGAGACACGGAAATACCAACGTCTACTGCTGGACGCTGACCTGCGTTGAACAAATCAGACTGCAAGAAGATCTGACCATCGGTGATAGAAATCACGTTGGTTGGAATGTATGCAGAAACATCGTTTGCCTTGGTTTCGATAATTGGAAGACCGGTCATAGAACCGCCACCCAAATCGTCAGAAAGCTTAGCACAACGTTCAAGCAGACGAGAGTGCAAGTAGAACACGTCGCCTGGGTAAGCTTCACGCCCAGGTGGACGACGCAAAAGCAGGGAAATTGAACGGTATGCTTCTGCTTGTTTCGACAAATCATCGAAAACAATCAAAACGTGTTTGCCGTTGTACATCCAGTGCTGACCGATTGCAGAACCAGTGTAAGGTGCAATGTATTTAAAACCTGCAGAATCAGAAGCTGGGCTTGCCACGATTGTGGTGTACTTCATAGCTCCTGCTTCTTCAAGGCTTTGACGCACTGAAGCAATAGTGGAACCCTTTTGACCGATTGCTACATAAATGCAGCGAACCTGTTTCTTTGGATCTCCAGTTTCCCAGTTAGCCCGCTGGTTAATAATCGTATCTATTGCGATTGCAGTCTTACCTGTTTGACGATCACCAATAATCAACTGGCGCTGACCACGACCTATTGGCGTCATTGCGTCAATAGCCTTCAAACCAGTAGACAATGGTTCATCGACTGGATGACGGTGAATAACGTCTGGAGCCTGGGCTTCAAGAATACGACGCTCATTGCACTCAATCGCACCCAAACCATCGATTGGATTACCCAACGGATCAACGGTACGACCAAGATAAGCGTCACCAACCGGCACAGACAACACCTCGCCTGTGCGGTATACTTCCTGCCCTTCCTCAATGCCTGTAAAATCGCCGAGAATAACAACGCCGATTTCGTGTGCATCAAGGTTGAACGCAAGACCCAAGGTATCGTTCTCGAATGTGAGCAGCTCGTTTGCCATGCAGCCGGACAATCCAGCTACGTGTGCAATGCCGTCACCAGCCGTAACAACATAGCCAACTTCTTGCGTTGGCATGTCTGCAGGCTTATACGAGTCAACGAACCCGTCGAGTGCCTTGCGTATCAGGGCGGGATCAATAGATAGTTCCGCCATAATTCTCCTTAATTTACTACTTCACTGCCTGTGTCCAAGCACCATTTCGTGCAGAACGCTGCAACTGCTTAAGCTGCATCAACATGGTGCGATCGGTTATTTGATCACCGATTTGTATACGCATGCCACCAAGCACGTTTGGATCCACAATTGGGTTAATGTATGCACGATGACCCAACTTATCGCTGTAGATTTCAATCAAACGCTTAATTTGCTTATCTGTAAGCGGCTGAGCAGTAGTGACTGTAACCAATGTTTCTCCAGCTTCACGCTCAAATCCTGACCAAGCGCCGCCGAAGCTACCTGTTTTACCGCTTTCGGCACCTCCGTGCCAAGTTCCTACTAGATAATGCATAATGCGCAATACAACAGGGTGCGCCTTACCTCCAATAAGCTCGTCAATAAGGCGAGACTTATCTTCCGAAGACCTATTCGGATCAGTAATCGCATCAGAAAGCTCAGGATACTTATCAATCATGTCCATCATTGACGAAAGCTCGTCCGAAATGCGCTGCGCTTCATCGTGCGCATCTGAGATGGCCTGAGCAAGCGAAGAACGCGACAAACTATCGTTTACTCGCGCTGCCTTTTCTGGCATTCTTACCTCCTCGTTTCTGTAAAAACGAAGTAACGCAAATAATACAAAACGAAATAACCGTAATTTTATTTTGCGATTATTCAGTTTTGCACATTACTTTACTTGCTTTGATCCGAATTTTTAGTGTCTCCAACTTCATCGATCACATGATCAATAATCTTGGAACTGACGGTATCGTCATCCAATTTGGATGCAAGAATCTTGCCAGCTAAAGCTGCTGCAAGAACCGACACTTCTCCTTGGAGGCTGGACATGGCATGCTTATGCTGAGCCTCAATAGAATGCTGTGCTTCACTGATAATCTTCGCAGCATCCTTTTCAGCGCGTTGTCTAGCTTCGCCAATAATTTTTGAAGCTTCCGATCGAGCCTCTTCACGAGTATTTGCAGCATCAGTTTGAGCTTGAGAAAGTTCGTTTTCAATCTGGCTCTTTAACTCATCTGCTTCACGCTGCACATTAGCAGCCTTAGCCATTCCACCTTCAATTTTTTCTGCACGCTCATCAAGAATTGCCTGGAATTTAGGCATAACGAACTTGTAGAAAAACGCTGCAAGAACAACTAAAACAACCAGCGACCATATAACGTCGTAAGGCTCCGGCAAGAACAACGCCAGTTTATTAGTTTCGGCTGCATATGCCATGGCTTGTCCTTTCTATTCTTTCAACACTTGTATGCGTTGGAACGAGTTGTTTCGTTCGGTTCAGCTTCCCATAATGTAGGCAACGAATCCGAGCAAGCCCAGAACCTCAATGAATGCCAAGCCAATAAACATGAACAACTGAATACGGTTGCCAACTTCTGGCTGGCGTGCAGTGGATTCCATAGCCTTGGCTACAACCATTGCCATTCCGATAGCAGGGGAAAGAGTAGCAACAGCAAAGCCTAGAATGCTAAGGTTGCCCGTCAATCCTGCGAGAGCGATGATACTATTCATTGGTTTCCTTTCTTTAGGAACAGTAACCAGTTATAAACCCTAAGATTATTAAACCTGTTTTATCTGTTTGCTTTAACTAGCTTTAATTAGTTTTACCTATTTATGCAATAGCAACAGCAGATTTTTCTTCTTTCTCGGGGTAACTTTCCGAAATATACACAGATGCAAGAACGGTAAAAATAAACGCCTGCAAGCCTGCGACTATTACTTCGAATACTGTAAACAGAATGCCACCAAGCAGCCATAATGCACCGCCTAAGGCAAGGAGTTTATTGCTGGAATCCACCACAAAGAAGTTGGTGAATACTAGACAAGTGGCCACCAGCAAATGGCCAGCAATCATATTCGCAAACAAACGGATTGTAAGCGAAAGTGGTCGCACAATCAACAATTCCAGAAGCTGCAATGGCGTAAGAATAAAGTAAATTGGCCATGGCACGCCTGCTGGGAACAAGGATTCGCGGAAGAACGTTAGGAATCCTTTTTCTCTAATTCCAGTTATTAAGTATTGGCATACAACCCAAAGAGCAAACACTAATGGCCCTGTAATAGTTGCTGTTGCAGCCATATTTAAGCCTGGAATAACTGAGCAAAGATTAAAGAAAAATATTGTTATAAAAAGAGTTGTTATCATTGGCACATAACGCTTGCCGCGCTCTTCGCCAATCATTTCGTACACAATGTTAAATCGCACAAAGTCCATTAGAATTTCTAGCACGCTTTGGAATCTTCCTGGAACCACTTTTGCGCGAGCTGCTCCAATGCCAAAAATAATCATAACGATTACGGCCATAATAATACGCACCATAACAATTCGGTTCATGGCAAATGGAGTGCCTTGGAACAAAATCTCTGGAGGCAAAAACTCACTAATATCAGGTAGCTCTGGTTTATTCGAAGCTACAGTAGAAGCTACAGTCGTGGTCTTCTGTAAAACATCAACCATCACATCCATAAGTGCCTCCTTATAGCAATCCGTTCACACGCCTCAATTCAGTGCCGCTCACTCACATACTCAATTCAATCATTCTCGCGGCATATATATCAACTAGATCATATGTTTCATATTTCGTAAGGCGCGGGGCACGAAACGAAAAATATATCTAATTGCTGATTGTACTCTTTGCTTGTACATAATTACGCAACTTCAAAATTTATTTGTTCATACCGTACTTAATGCCGTCAAATGGATAAAAATTATCGGAGCGCGGAGAAGCCGGCTCATGCCTTATAGAACGTTCAGTTCCAAGCCTTCCAGCAGCTCTTAAATGAGAAATATCAGAAAGATTGTAAGGCGTAGTTTCGTACACCCAATTAAGCCAGTTGCGCCAAAGCAAATTCGCGTGCGCACGCCAAGAAAATAGTGGCTCTAATTTTGGATCGTCATGAGGGAAATAGTTGTAAGGGAATGGCACGTTGCTCAAACCTTTTAACATGTCACGCTCATATTCCTGCGCAAGAGTCATTTTGCCATATTCCCAATGTCCTAGCGCAAAAACTTCAGAAAAATCACGCGTAGCAACTAATCCCGGACCAGATTCGGGACCATACGTAAGAATTTGTAAACGCTGATCTGCAGAAATGCTGTCAACATCAACACTCGCTATTCTAGAATGCGGTTGTAAAGCGATTTCATCAAAACCATTTGTAAGAAAACAGTACTCATCCTGCAAATATTGCGGGAACACGCCAAAAACTTTTTTGCTGAGAACATGCTTTTTTACGCCATATCGATAGTAAAGCGCACCCATTGCGCCCCAGCACAAATACATTGTTGAGAAAACGTGTGTTGATGCCCAGTCAAGAATTTGCGTAAATTCGTGCCAGTAGTCGACTTCTTCAAATTCCATATGCTCAACAGGAGCGCCCGTCACAACGAATCCGTCGTAATAGTTGTTACGAAGTGCGTCAAGATTTTCATAGAATTTTACTAAATGATCAGCGCTAACATGTGTCGATACATGCGTAGAAGTTTTCATAAAATCGACGTCAACTTGCAAAGGAGACTTAGAGATGAGTCTCAAAAGCTGAGTTTCTGTCTCGATTTTTTTGGGCATAAGATTCAAAATCAACAAACGAAGTGGTCGAACATCCTGCTGTTCTGCTTCTGGGCGTTCCAATGCAAAAATTCGCTCAGCATCTAATATGCTTCGCGCTGGCAATCCTTCAGGAATCTTAATAGGCATGTGTTTATTATACTCCACACTTGTTTATGTTTATTATGTCTATGTCACTCATGTACACGAATCGTAAAATTCTAACCAAATACAGCGAGACACGCCCGAAAGTTGACAAATCTAAATTTGCACCTATCGTAGATAGAGCTGCTAAAAGTAGCCGACGCGGGGTGGAGCAGCTCGGTAGCTCGCTGGGCTCATAACCCAGAGGTCCATGGTTCAAATCCATGCCCCGCTACTAAAGCCAAGAATCACACAAATTTCTCACGATTGTTGTGGTTCTTGGCTTTTTTGTTTAATACTACATAAGTCGCCCAAAAGCGTCATCGCGCAATAATCAATAAAGAAGAATTGCAAGACGGCGACGAGCGCGCGCAAGACGCTCATCATCTGCAGGAAGTATGGCAAAATACTCAAGCATACGAGAACGAATAGCATCCGCATCACTCTTATGACCAGATGCAAGGAAGTCAAGCAGTCGCCCAAAAGCGTCATCAATATGACCGTCAATCATATCTACATCTGCTACTGCAAGCTGCGAATCTAAATCATCCTTATTATCGCCAGCAGCCTTTCTAACCGCAGCAACATCAGTATTAGTATTACGCGAAAGCAACAAAGCTTTTGCATGTTCACGCGATGCAAGCACATCATGAGGATCTGCTTCCATTACTTTTGCATACTCGCGTGCAGCACCTTCATAATCACCCTTCATAGCAAGCGAATGAGCTTGCTCATGAGCAGGCGGAACATTCTCAACAGAGTTATTCCCGGAACTATCTTGATCTGAGTCTTTAGACATTTCAGACTTTTTCTCAACCGAGGATTCCACAAAAGGAGCAGTTCCAGCAACACCAGAGCGTTCAGCAACCTGAACCAATTGCGGCAAAATAGTGCCACAAATCTGCTGTAATTCCTCGTCGCTAGGTAAACCTTGCGCAATAGGCATAGGACGTCCGCCAATTAAACCGTAAATTGCAGGAAGCTGCTGCGCTTGCAATGCTTGAGCAATACTTGGGCTTTCATCAGAGTCGATACGAGCTAACTGCATACGACCGTCAAGCGCGTTAACAGCATCCGCTAATTTCTGTGCCACATCATAATAGGCCTCGTCATTAGCTTGCCAAAGCAAAATAACAATTGGGAAACTTACAGACGTTTGCACCATCGCCTGAAAAGACTGCTCATTAACATCGATTACATAGCCGCCAGCTTTTGGAGCAGAAGAACCAGTAGAGCCCGATGCAGCTTTAGCAGCTTGCTTAGCTTGAGCTTCTACGCGACGCTTTACGCCTTCTAAATCTACAGCCCCAGCAAGCGAAAATCCGCCAGGATTCATGCCTTGCGCTTTACTACTCACCATTTTTCCTCTTTTCCAAGCACACTAAATTGTACTTACAAAATTTATAAAGCTTCTACCTTAATAGGCTGACGCTCAGCACCAACAGGAATAATCTTCATATGAGAACTAGCTGGAGGAACTACTAGAGCAATAACATTTACGTAAGTTACTCGCATAGTACCTTTTGCTTTACCATCGCCAAATAATGCTTTTTCTTCATCAGAAGCAGGACGAGATTCACGCCCTTCACCAGCTTTACGAGTCCACACAGAATCTATGCGCGCAACAACCAAATCGCTTCCATCGCTTGAACGCATAATGCTTATTTGTTTGAGATTTGGTGTAAAGATTTGTTCTTGAGAGCCTTTATTTCGCTCCATTCCAGCTTGCACTGCTTTAGAAAGTTCAACTAACTTTTTACGCAAATAATCGTCAGCAAAATGCTTCGCGTACTTGCTGTTTTCACCATTTTGTAAAACGTCTGCATACGCAGCTACCGCTTCATCTGGAGTCATCACCAAACCAGTATCGTTAGATTTACCCATTGAAGAACCAATACTTGGCACAGCAAATTTAGGAAGATGCACTCCAGGGAATAAGCGCGCAACAGCCCAAAGTTTATAATTCGAACGCGCTCTCTGTTGACGTAAAACCAGCAAACGTTTTGACTGTTGATCTTTAGTAGTAGTTGTAATAGTCATTAAATCTCTTGGCCAACCAGAATTAGTTGGCACAATAGTTTGCGCGGCTTCACGTGGAATAGTGGTCTTAGGATCTAAGTTTCCAGTTTTGTTTGCAATCGTAAGCTCGCTCGTGCGAATATCGAGAGCAGGTCCAGAAACTGCTTGAGATAATGAATCCACATCTTTTTCGTCGTTTGCCTTTTCTAGAGTGCGAAGCAACCCCAAGCGGATATCTTTTTCTTGCAGCATAGTCACATTAGGCAACTCTTGATTACTACGCGCTTCAGCAGGTTTCGGCACCTGCCCATCGCAAGCAGATAATCCAGTTACCATAACCGTTGATACAACACATGCTATTAATGTGACTATGTTGTTGCGCAATACGCCTCTATTTTTACTGTTTACGCGGTGAATATCGACATTAGTATTACGCATTTTATTCATTTCCTCGCTCACTTGAAGAATTACCGCGGTAGCCTTTCCCATTTTTTCTGTAGCGACCGTTACTGCCGTCTCCTCTAAACCCATTTCGTTTTATGCGAGACTGCTTATCGTTGCTATTTTTAGACGAATTTTGACGTTTGTTTGATTCTGAGTTGCGATAGTTTTCGTGATCATTAAGCTTTTTCTTACTAGATTCATGTGAAATCTTGCTATTACTATCTGAAGGCTTGACCGTTTCTAAACGTTTCTTTGCAAACTTTTCAGAATTATTAGCATTGTTTCTATCGTTCTGACGGTTACGCCTCTTGTTATTCTGCTGTGCATACTTATTTTGCTGCTGATGCTTATCCTTATGATCGTTCAGACTATTGCCATCCGACGCGCTTGCGTAAGATTTTTTCTTATTTCGCGGAGTCTTAATATTCTGAGAATTCCGCTTATATTGCTTATTTTCTGAATTTGCTGATTCTGCTGAATTTCCAGAATATTTCGCATTTCCTATATCTTCCGCATTTGCTAAATCTTCCCCGTTTGCCGCAGCATCCTGATTGTGCAAATCATTAAATTCATCATCAACATTGCCTAAGTCATCTAAATAAGAATTATCGTCATGTTGCTGCATAAAGCGCGCGGCAAACGCAAGCATTTCATCTTGTGCAATAACAGTAGTTTCAGCCAAAGAATCAGTAGATGCAACCGCTGTAGAAGCAGACGCAATTCGAGTTTGCATACCATTTGAGTCGCCGCTTTGCATTGAATCTTTGCGACGACGTGCATGACCCCCATGCCTTGCGTGACTTCCAGAATCCTTCTTGTGTCGTTTGTGACCAAAAATACCAGACATGGTTCCAGAAATCGCCTCAGCAAAGGTGACTTCGTCACGCTGTGCAGACTTTACTGCCAACGCTCCTGAACGGCTAGCTATTAATTGCTTATTACGACGACGATGCGGAGCCATTGCAAAAATAGTTGCAGAAAGTATAGCTAATACTGCAAAAAGTGCTCCTACAAAATATAAAGGCGTTGCAAAATCTGGAATTTGATTACGACGCCACCGCAATTCTATGGAAGCTTCCGGTACATTATCCCCCAAATCAATTAGCAAAACACGTCTAGCAGCCTGCGAACGCAGTGCAGAAGAAGCAGTATCAGAGCTATTTGACTTACTAGAGCGAGTGCCTGATTTAGACATTGTGCCGTTTGCAACAGCATGATCGTATGACGCAGAACCAGAAGATTGAACATAATCTGCAGTATTTATTGCCAATTTCGCTAAACCAAGCTGGCATGTAACTATAGGCCATAAATTAGATTCTTGGAATTTTACGTCAGGATCCTTAATGTCCACAGAGTCACCCGCTTGCACAGAGGTTCTACCAGACACTTCAGAAACTGAAAGATTATTCCAATCACGCAAACCAGTAATTCTTTGTACTGGAGAACCTGCCACCCAGCCTCTTACGTCTTTCGTTAAACCTACAGCAACACAAATAGGCTTACGCGTATGCAAAGCAGCGACACTAATACGAACCCTGTTATCTACAAGATTCAAAACACCAGGATCAGTGACAATATAACGAGTTCCAGATACTTTAGCGTACGCAATAACCACATTACTAGGCTTCCAAAATGTTGAGTTGGCAACACCAAGAACAACACTTAATACTGCAAGCAAAGCAAAAAATGGAGCTACAACGCCGCGCATGATTTTACTGCGCAAAGTGAGCCGTCGCATTGGTCGTCGCATTGGTCGTCCTTCTGTATCAGAAGCATCTTCTATATTTGTCATAACGATACCATTCTACAGTCTTTTAATATTACTTGCATGTTTTGATGTAAAAATCAGCGTCAAGCGGTAATGTGAGGCTATGAAAAAAATCAAAACATTAGGACAAAAATCTCTTTTACTTCGCGCTTTCGCAACTATTAGCGCAGTAGCAATGTGCGTAGTGCTTGCTTCATGCGGAGAAAATTCTGACAATAACAATTTAACTGATGAAAACGCTCAAAAAGCTGGAATGCAGTTGCTGGAAGGCGTAAGCGCATCGGGAGAGCTGGGCAAAAAGCCTAAAATAACGCTGAAAACGCCTGTAAAAGTAAAGCAAAATACTTATGCCGTTTTGCAACGAGGCAACGGAGAAACAATTAAAGAAGGCGATCGCGTATGCTCTCAGGGCATTGTGTTCGACTCCAAAACCGGCAAAGAGCTTATGAATACTTGGAAAGAAGGCAAAGTTGATTGCTCAATTTCCATTAATAAAAACTCTACAAGCCGACCATATTACGCTTTAATTAAGGGCAAAAAAATTAATACGACTATTGCTTTGGGCGTAAGCGGAGGAGCCAAAAATCCTTCATATATTATGGTTCTTACAATGGTTTCGCGATCAAAATCTCTAACTAGAGCAACAGGCAAAGCTGTTACGAATATTCCCGCAAATTTGCCGAAGGTAACTCTTGATAAATCTGGAGCACCAACCTTAGATAAAAATAACTACGTTCCAGACGGAAAGCTTGTTTCTCAGACTTTGATTGAAGGAACCGGCAAAAAAGTAACTGCAAAAGACACAGTTTCCGCTCATTACACTGGTTGGACTGCCGATAAAGACGGCAAACTTCATCAGTTTGATTCTTCTTGGCTTCGTGGCATACCTGCAGACTTCCAACTTGCTGGAGGAGTAATCCCTGGTTGGACTAAAGGCTTAACTGGAAAGAAAGTTGGTTCCCAAGTTCTTTTGGTAATCCCACCAGAAGATGGCTACGGCAAAGAAGAAAAGAAGGACGCGCGCGGAAACGTAACTATTCCTGCAAATGCCACGCTGTACTTTGTAGTCGATATTCTTTATGCTTCGTGAGATTTGTAATTTTGCAAACTGTTGCAAAATTAACTAGCGATTCATAAATAATAAACCCCTCCTTCCCGAGGGGTTTTTACATATTTAGAACACATATTTAGAACAGACGAAGATCGTTGGACTCGACTCCACGCATTTCATCGTAATCCAATATTAAGCAAGTAAATCCACGATCCTCAGCCAAAACACGGGCTTGTGGACTAATAGTTTGCGCAGCAAAAATACCTCTAACCGGCTTAAGTAACGGATCTCTATTCAGCAACTCACAATAACGCGTAAGTTGCTCAACGCCGTCGATACCGCCATGCCGCTTAATCTCAATAGCGACATGTACACCATCCGCGTCCTGAGCCATAATATCCACTGGGCCGATAGCCGTAGGATATTCACGGCGCACCAACGTGGCACCATCGCCGATTCGTTCAATCTGCTCAGCCAAGTAACGTTGCAAATGATCCTCAACACCATCTTTAACTAAGCCAGGATCCTCACCCAAATCGTAAGTATTATCACTATAAACATGCTCAAGCGAAATCATAAGCAAATCATCGCTTTTAGCAGCAGCAACACGCAAAATACAGCCATCTACAACAATGCCAGCATCGGATTCGCCGCTATCTTCTTTACGTAAAACACGCATAGTACAAGGAGCTACCATCCAATTAAGAGGTTTATACGCACCAAGCTCAGAAAAAATAAGTACGCTGCCATCTGCTTTAATAAGCAACACTCGCTTAGCTAAAGGAAGCGTGGCATTTAACCTACCTGTATACTCTGCACTGCAATCTGCAACAATAATTCGCACACAGCAAGCATAACAGAAATCAAGTAAAGAAGTACCCTACTTCCCCAAAGCTTCAGCTAAATCGCGATTCTGCCAATGCTGATGTAAGGCGCAGTATCCGCCGAACAATACGAGCCACACTAGTCCACCAATTGCAGAAGCTCGTGTATCGTCACTAATAAACAAAGTCACATACACAAAAGCAAAGAACGCTATAGTAATAGAATTCAAAAGCTTATAATGCGGCATAACGAAACCGTCTGGCATAAAATCAGCAGATTCACGGTACTTACGATGCGTAACCATAATCAAAATATAAATCATGATTATCACTGCAGAAGAAGCCGAAGCAAACAAAATAAACGCACCATGAATGCCAGGGATCGAATTAATAATTGGCGAAAGAAGAATCAAAGCAGACGAGAACAAAATCGCGCGAGCAGGAACCTTCGTGCGTGAAACCTTACGCAACTTACCCAAAAGAGGCGAAGGTGACTCAAGCGCAATCTGATACATGTGGCGACCAGCAGAATACAGCAAAGAATTAAGCGCAGAAGAAGCAGCTGTAATAACCACAAAGAACACAAGCGCAGAAGCCCAATGCAATCCTGCGTATTGGAACACCATAATGAATGGTGACATAAATACGCCTTCCGCATTCGTAGCTTTAAACTGTTGCCACGGCACAATAAGCATAATCGCTATAAGAGCGCCAACATAGAAAACTAGTACGCGCACAATAATCTCGTTAATAGCCTTTGGTAAAACCTGACGAGGATTCTTAGTTTCCGAAACAGTCACACCAACAAACTCAATAAGCTGGTACGCATAAAACACCATTTGGAAGCTCATTAAGAAAGAAAGCCATCCGTTTGGCATAAGCGAAAAATTGTTGAAAATATTATCTAATCCAGCGTGACCAGCAGGACTTATTACGCCACCATGCAAAGGAGCTGCAGAGTAATGGTAACCAACTAAAGCCATAACTACGGCTGTAACAATAAGAGCAACAATTAGCGTAATTTTAATCATTGAGAACCAAAACTCAGTTTCCCCAAATAGCTTTACAGCTACCAAATTTATGCACACTAAAGCCGCTAAAAATACTACTTCTATAAGCCATTTCCAATGACTTACGTCAATATCGAAAGTTTGGAAGAATGTGACGCAATACGTACTAACTGCCGTAATTTCGCTCATACCAATAAGTACAAGCACAAACCAATACGACCATCCAGCAAAATTACCCCAACCTCTGCCAAGATAACGCGTAATAAAACTAATAAAAGTATGCTGGTTTGGATCCTTGTACATTAGCTCACCAATACCACGCATCAGCAGGAACATAATCAAGCCCACAATAATGTAAACGAATACAATACTCGGACCTGTTAAGCTAATTGATTTTCCAGAACCAAGGAACAAACCTGTTCCAATTGTGCCGCCAATAGCAATAAATTGCACATGACGCTTGGTAAGACTACGCTCCATTTGGTTTGTATTGCTACTTGCATTTTCTTGCGCAGATACGCTAGAAGATTGATTATGAGAAGATGTGCTATTGTGCGTCTCTGTAGATTCTGTTTGTTTAGAACCTACATTAATGTCACTATTCACAGTCTCACTCATTATTACAACTCCGTTCCTTAATAGCCACGAATTTCTAATTTTATAGGAACCCTTAACTATTCATTACGCATTCTACAATTCGCGCAACTATTCCACACTTTTAAGTGAGCTTACTGGATCTATGCGATCCAAAGCTGGGTTGGTAGCCCATTGCACAATTAACGCAAAAATTAGTGTTGCAACGCCAGCAATGCAATAGCTTAAAGGAGCTACTTCAACTTCAAAATACAAAGACGGCATACGAAGCGCGCTAGTTAACAATCCTGCAATAAGCCTTCCTAATGGCAATCCAACTGCAATGCCGATAACAGTTAAAGTAAGCATTTCTTTATGCACATAGGAATGAACTTCTCTACGATAAAAACCAAGAACTTTCAGCGTAGCCATTTCGCGAGTACGTTCCGAAATATTAGTACTTGCAAGAGTAAAAAGCACAGCTAAAGCTAAGCCAGCAGCCAAAGTTACGATTAAAGCAACAACAGCATTCATAAGATCAAAACTAAAAGCATGCTTCATACGCGTAATATTCATAACAGCAAGCACACCGTCACGTTCAGAAACCTTGTCAGCATATTTAATTTTATTATTATCGCTACCGCGCAAACGCAAAATTAACGCATTATGTTTCAGAAGCTTACTGTTTTCACCATTAAATAAGCGTTCGTAGCAACGTTCAGTCATGTAAATATTAGAACCGATAAGATTACGAACAATAGCTTTAACTTTAACCTTCGCACGTTTAAAACTAGTATTCGTCACATTAATTTCGCTACCACGAGTAATGTCCAGAGATGCAGCAGCGCTTTGAGAAAGCAACGGACCTTCATCCGTAAGTTTAATAGTTTGCAAATTATTGTTCACATCCTGCAAATTTACAAGATGAGACAAAGCTTTTGTGTCTTTTACAACAATCAACTGCACGCTTTCCGCATCCTCAACATGACGACTATTCGACTTATTTGATTGACTTTTAGCTATTTCTCCAGAGCCCACATAAGCCGGAAGTATAGTTTCTACTTTATTGTTTGACTTGTCTTGCTCAACGCTTTTCTTCATATTTTGGAAAGATCCTGGAGCCGAGATAGAAATCATATCGTATCGATAAATTCCCTCGTATTGGCGAATACCCAAGGTCGCAACAGTATCGTTCAAAGCAAGACCGCAAACAATAAGCGCTGTGCAACCAGCAACTCCACCAATAGTCATGCACAATCTGCCTTTAAATCGCGCCAAATTGCGAACGGTAACCTTATTTAAGAAACTCATTCGCTTCCAAATCCAAGGCAACCTTTCAAGAAGAACGCGAGAACCAGCTTTTGGAGCTTTTGGTCTTAACAAAGCTGCAGGAACTTGCTTTGTTTCTCGCCAACTAACAACGATTGTGCATATTGCAACAGGAATCACAAATGCTAGCACACACAAAGAGCCATACAGCCAATCATACTTCAACCTAACGTCTGGCACAGCGTATAAACCACGCAAGATTTTTAGTAAAAGTGAAGGGATTGCAAGAAAACCCATAATATCGCCAATTCCGCCGCCAACAAAACACGCGAATATTGCGAAGAAAGCATGTCTTGTTACTGCAGTAGAACGACCGTATCCCAAACTTAAGTATGTGCCAATAAGCCCTCGCTCTTCTTCAACCATACGAGCCATAGCAGTTAAACTCATCATCATTGCTACAACAAGAAATACTGCTGGGAAAGCGTATCCAAGTGACTGTATTGAAGCAACATCAGAACGCAAACTCGCATAACTATCGTTAGCTATGCGAGTAGATATATGCCATTGAGCTTGAGGAACACGTTTTTGAATCTCTGACTTAATTTGTTTACAAATTTGCTTTTTTGCTTGCTCTTTAACAAAATTTGGAGCGCGCTGAAGCCTGGGATCGTTTGCAATAATATTTTTTAATTCTAAATTAACTTGTTTGTCGATAATTTGATTACGTCGAGCTGTTTCGCGTTTAGATTGCACGCGTTCTTGAATCTGTTCAGACGCATCGTCGACGATGCCACGATAATCTTTAGAAAAAACATTGACACGTTGAGCATCATTCAAACGCACCGATATTGCTGTATACGGCAAGCTAGTCACGTTATCAGGAGCAGCAGAAGTAAATATTGGGTATCTAGACGTCACAGAGTTACGAAATGCTTTAGATTGATAGCCATCAGGATTGTTTAAATCGTTGCTATCTAGCACGCTACCAGTTATGCGTAAACGATAAGTTTTAGACTTTGAATTAGAAGAACCAAGACTTCCAACGCCCGCATTTTGCTGCACGTTGACTACTATCACATTGCCAATGCTCAATCCACTATCGTGTAAAAATCGCTGAGTTACAACAGCTTCACTATTATTTTTAGGCATGTTGCCCTTAAGCAAATGCAAGCGATTAAGATTTTTTTGTGATTCTACATAATGCACGAAATTCATTGCGTATGAAGACTTTGCATCATCTGTTGCGTGCGCTGTTGCTTTCCAAGAACGCTCTGCTTCAACTTCACTCACACTTGGCAACGCGCGTAATGCTGCAACATCGTCTTTAGTTAAACCAAGAGTAGATACGATTTGCAAATCATAAGCATGCAATTTCGCATACATATCGTTAGTAGCGAGAAACATGTCGTTGCATCCTGCATAAATACCAGTCATAACAGCAACGCCAAGCATTGCAATAACCGCAAGAACGCAAAAGCGGCGCCATTCGCGAACCCACATTCTAATTGCGCTAATAAATACTATTGGCAGCAACGAATGCATGCGCTTAACTTCACCACCATTATTGGCATTTTTATTATCAGATTGCTTTGAAACTGCTGCTACTTTCCGCATAACAACCACCTAATCACCACTCAATATCGGCTATAGCCATAGGATGTTCTTGCACAGTTTCGTCTACAACTTTTCCAGAACGGAAACGAACAACTTTGTGAGCCATCGGAGCAATGGCAGCATTATGAGTAATAATCAGCACTGTCATGCCTTCAGTTCGGCAAATATCTTGCAATAATTGCAATACTGCCTTACCTGTTTCATAATCCAAAGCACCAGTAGGCTCGTCACATAGCAATAGTTTAGGTTTTTTAGCAAGAGCGCGCGCAATAGATACGCGTTGCTGCTCACCGCCAGAAAGTTGCGCTGGGAAATTATGAAGCCTTTCTTTCAAGCCAACATCAATAAGCGTTTGAGCAGGGTCAAAATGATCTGCACAAATTTGCGAAGCTAGCTCTACGTTTTCAAGAGCAGTTAAATTTGGAACTAAATTATAAAATTGAAAAACAAAACCAATGTCTTCTCTGCGGTAGCGAACCAAATTACGACCTTTTAGCTTAGTAACATCGCAATCGCCAACAACAACACGACCGCTTGTCGCAGTATCCATACCGCCCAAAATATTTAATGCTGTAGTTTTTCCAGCGCCAGATGCACCTAAGATTACTGTAAGCTCACCGCTTTGTGCAGTAAAACTGGCATCATCTAAAGCTCGCACAGCACCAGAACCTGATGGGTATTCTTTCACTACATGATCAAAAGTTATATATGCCACAATGCACCTTCACAATATGAGAAACTATAAAAATTCAACTTCTCTTTATTTGTATTATCTACCGTTATATTTCGTACTATTTTACTAAATGAGCGCAAAATTCGCTAACTTACTTCAGCGACGACACTCCACATCTTTCCATGCAATATGCATTACCAAGCCAAGTATGACGAGAATTTGGCCAAACAGCACCTAAACGCGGAGCACACTGACTCATCCATATACTTGGCACACGCCCATCTGCGCTTTGCGAACCAAGCAAATTAAATCCATTCTTGCTTTCAAGCCAATCTGGATGCTGTGTTGCAATAGCAAGCCCTTCCTCAAGAGTAAGAGGCAAACGTTCATCAGAATCAATAAGCTTACGAGCGACATCAGGCTCTCGATTCAAATACGATGAGCCAGTATGTGGATCGACGACTATATAGAACGGGCCTTTAGGAAACTCATACCCGTCTTTGGGAAGAAAACTTATGATATCTCGCGGAGGCATAGTGGTGAATCCAGCCATGCGATTAATACTCGTACGAGAAATCAACGATTCAGGCGAAACTAATTCACGCGTAGGAACCAATAAAATATTCGCACCTAAACTACTATTTTCAAGCGCACACAATATAGGATTTGCCAACTTACGAAAAGCATCGGCACTCATATCAGCCACATCTGGATACCCAAGTGCCACTATACGATCGAGTTGCTGCTGTATTTCTTCAGATGCTATTGACATAATTCCAGTTTACGCAAAATCTTACATAATCGCGAGCGCAATATAACCATAATTAGTTTAGGAAATTACGCTTTTTAGCAATAATTTCAGCCAATTGCACAGCATTTAGTGCAGCACCTTTTCGCAAATTATCGTTAGTGATGAAAAGTGCCAATCCCTTATTTCCATCGATCGCTTGGTCTTGCCTAATTCTACCAACATAACTTGCAGACTTTCCTGCCGCTAGCTGAGGAGTAGGAATATCGTTAAGCTCAACTCCTTCAGCCTTGCTTAATACTTCGCGAGCCATGTCTGGAGTTACATCATGCTCAAACTCAGCGTTTACACTCATGCCGTGACCAGTGAAAACACCTACGCGCACACAAGTACATGAGGCTGCAAGATTTGGCAAATGCAAAATCTTACGGCTTTCATTGCGCAATTTTTGTTCTTCGTCAGTTTCTTCAGAACCGTCATCAACTATTGAACCAATAAAAGGCACTACATTAAAAGCAATAGTACGAGCAACTTTTGTAGGTTCAGGGAAATCTATTGCACTACCGTCGAAAACGAGTTTATCTGCTCCTTGGTTTAATGCAGCTTGAGCCTCATTCATGAGTTGCAAAGCACCTGCTCGACCGGCGCCAGAAACAGCTTGATAAGACGAAACTATTAAACGTTTTAATCCAAAAGCATCAGCAAGCGGCTTTAATACAGGCATGCAAGCCATAGTTGTGCAATTTGGATTTGCTACTATTCCTCTTGGAATAGTATCTAAATCTTCAGGGTTTACTTCCGCAACTACCAAAGGCACATCGTTATGCATACGCCATTGCGAAGAATTATCTACTACAATTGCGCCAGCTTCAGCGAATTTCGGAGCCCAAATTTTTGAAGTTCCGCCGCCTGCAGAAAAAATAGCTATGTCAATTCCGTGCAAATCTGCTTTTTCTACATCTTCTACGACTACGTCTTTGCCACGATATTGCAAAACTGTGCCAGCAGAATGAGCGGAAGCCATAAAACGTAAATCTTTTATTGGAAAATCGCGCTCGTCAAGCACTCGACGCATTACCATACCAACTTGGCCAGTTGCGCCGAGCACTGCCACGTTCACGCCTTTTTCGTTGATAATTGTCATCGAGACTCCCCTAAAAGTAAGTACGTATAATTTCTACAGTTTTTACAATTCTACAATTTAGTTAATTTAATAATTTAGTTAATTTAATAATTTAAATTGCTTCAGCGCCCGCTTCCGCCGTACACTACTGCTTCAACTTGGCTTGCGTCCAAACCGTAAGCAGTATGCAAAGCACGAACAGCTTCATCAATTTGTTCAACAGGAACCATGGCAGCAATACGAATTTCCGAAGTAGAAATCATCAAAGTATTTATACCATGTTCACTTAGCGCAGTGAAGAAGGTAGCAGCTAGACCTGAATGTGTTTTCATACCAACGCCAACAACAGCTACTTTTCCTACTACTGGAACGACATCCATAGAAGTAAATTTCAATTCATCATGCGCTTCTTCTAGAACTTTACGGACTGCTTCCATTGACGCTCCTGGAGCAGTAATAGAAATATCTGCTGTACCAGTAGAAGCACTTGCTTGCGCAATCATGTCAATATTTACATTTGCTTTTGCAAGAGTTGTAAATACTTTCGCAGCCATACCAGGAATATCTGGAATACCGCGAACCGTAATCATTGCCTCACTGCGATCATGAGCAACGCCAGAAATAACAGGAGTTTCCGGACCTAAATCAGGAAATAAATCGCCCATAGTCGAAAGAATATCGTGGTTTACCATTGTTACCGCCTTTAAGCTCGAAGATTATTTGACATTATCTATTAATATTTAGTTTTGTATTTTCTAACTCAGATTAGGCAAATCGTTCGGATTAATATTATTTGGAACTATAAGCGTTCCGTTCCTATGCGAGAATGAACTTCTAACATGAAGAGGCATGCCAAAACGCTGAGCGTACTCAACACAACGCAAAGCAAGTACGCGCGAACCGCAAGATGACATTTCAAGCATCGAATCATAATCGATTACAGGAATACGTTTTGCAGTTGGCACAATACGTGGGTCTGCAGTAAATACTCCATCTACATCCGTGTAAATCTCACATATATCAGCACCTAAAGCAACCGCAAGAGCTACAGCTGAAGTATCCGAACCACCTCTACCGAGAGTCGTGTCATCTCCAACTTCGTTAATTCCTTGGAACCCGGCAACAATTGCAACACTGCCTTTGCTAAGAGCTCTTCTGACACGATCAGGCTTAACCGCACGAATATGCGCAGCTCCGAACTGAGTATCTGTCATAAATCCAGCTTGAGAACCAGTAAAAGAATAAGCATGAGATCCTTGAGCATGAATAGCCATTGCAAGCAAACTCATAGAAATTCGTTCGCCTGCTGTCATAAGCATATCCATTTCGCGAGCAGGAGGATTAGTATTTACACTCATTGCTTGATCAATTAAATCGTCAGTTGTATCTCCCATCGCTGAAACTACAACAGCAACATCATTGCCTTCTGCTTTTGTAGAAAGAATGCGTTTGGCAACACGTTGTATGGAATCCGTATCCGCTACAGAAGAACCACCGTATTTCTGTACGATAAGCGCCAATTTTTACCCCTTGCTCATGTCAATATTGATAAACGCACAGGATATGCCGAATAATGGCTTCGATATCAGACTACCAACTATGCCCTATTTATTGATAATAATTTGTGCACATAAAAACAATATTCAAAATTACACAGATTGACGGCCAGAAAATGCACGACCTAAAGTGATCTCATCCGCATACTCTAAATCTCCACCAACAGGCAATCCACTTGCCAAGCGAGTAACTTTAATTCCTAGAGGATCGAGCAATCGAGCCAAATACGTAACAGTCGCTTCACCTTCTATATCAGGATCAAGCGCAAGAATAATTTCTTGAACTTTTGCATCTTTAAGACGTTCAAGTAATTGCGTAATTGCTAAGTCCCCAGGCCCAACATTTGCCATTGGGTTAATTGCACCACCAAGAACATGATAAACACCTGAATACTCATGAGTTCGCTCAATACTCATAATGTCTTTAGGTTCTTCAACTACGCAAATTTTGCTATGATCACGCCGAGGATCTGCGCATACTATGCAAGGACTCTGCTCACATACGTTTCCGCATACATCACAAAAACGCACACTTTCTTTCATGTTATTAATTGCGTCTATTAGCTCTTGAACATCTTTATCCGAGGAAGAAAGTAAGTAAAACGCAATACGCTGAGCGCCTTTAGGTCCAATCCCTGGAAGCTTTGAAAATGCTTCAATTAAGCGACCAATTGCTCCATCATATGACGATGAATTATGCACTGTAAACTACTCCTCTTGCTTTTTCTTAACGCTCATAATCGCATTTTTAGGATTTTTAGGATCAGTGGAAGCAAATTCTTCAACAGATTTAACTTCAAAAATTTGTTTAAGCTCATCAGTGCTTACAGATGTTGCTGATTCTAATGAAGCATCGTCCATTGAACATTCGTCAGCAGTAGCTCCATTCGTAGGAGAAACAGTAGTCTGAATTGATTCAGCAGACAATTCTGAAGTATTAGTTGCATTCTGAACTTGAGACTGTAGTTTAGCTTGATCCAAGACACCAGAAATAGCTTCATCTCGGTTATGAGAATGCGAACTCTTATGTATTGTAATCTCGTCATCATGATTCATAGGCTCATCTTCAATAGAAGAGTCTTTAGAAGAAGACTCTTCAGAAGAAGAGTTTTCTGGCATTGCAATCACATCCGACATAGGCATAGACGACATGTCTGCCCAAACATCATCATCCGCATTCGCAACATCACTTAGCTCATCCGCAGTATTTTCAGAAGCTACTGATGCTGCGGAGCCATCAGCGCCACTAAAACCCGAAGATTCTTTTTTAGTCGGATTTTTATTTATTCCGCTGCTATCAGAATCAGTTTTATTACTAAAACCAGCAGATATACCTGTTTTACGCAATAAAATATCGCGCTTAACTTTTGCAAGCTTCTGCGGATCCATTCGAGCAACAGATTCTACTTGTTCACCATTAGCAGCAACTGGTGCAGGAGCAATCATTACTTGCGTGCCAAATATCTCATGCACTTCATTCATTACTACTTTTGGCACTTTTTGTCCATCATATGGAGAAGTAGTGCATACTGCGAGCGCAAACGCATGTTGACTCATAGGCTCATTAAAAGTCAAAATAAGACGCTGTCGACCTGATTGTGCTGAAGTAAGTTGCACTGTAGGAACATACTCACGAGTTACATACTCACGTACGTCATCAGGCAATTTTGAAACTACTTTATCCCACATTGCATCAGTATCCATGGAATCATTCTTTGAATTAGCATTATGTGCATCGTTCAAAAACACTTTTTTAGATTCCGTTTCTTTTGTGTTTGTAGCAGATTGCGTTTCTGCTTTAGCAATAGGCGATGCTGTAGTTTCAGAAGGTAGTGAAGAATTTGAAGTACTATTATTCTCACTATCTGCAGAAACATATTTCTTATTGCTTGTAGAACCTACGAAATGAGCACCAGAAGATACTTTATTTTGAATATTCTGCTTAGAAGTGGAAATATTTTGTTGTTGCACGTTATTGATGCGCAAATTAGTTGCAACAGTATTTGAAGTTTCGCTGTCTGCAAGCAAACGAGCAACTAAAATTTCCAAATTCATGCGAGGAGAAATTGCACTAGCCATTGCACTTAAAGCATCATTAATTGTTTGAGCCATACGTGCTAAATCATGCAATGTCATGCTTGCAGATTGCTTATTCAATATTTCCAAATCTTCTGGAGAAACATCATTAAGTAAGCTTGAAGCCGCTTTAGGGCCTGCAGATACCATAAGCAACAAATCACGAACTCTACCTAATAAATCTTCTACAAACTTACGAGTATCGTAGCCTCCAACAATAACGCGACGAACTACATCGTATATCGAAGCACCATCATGATTAATAAGATCGTCAATGAATTCGCTAATCAATGAATTAGGCGTAAAACCTAATAAAGCAACCGCAGAATCCAAAGAAATTGAACCATCAACAGCACCCACCATAAGCTGATCGAGCACAGATAACGTATCTCGCATTGATCCCGCACCAGCGCGCATAACAAGGCGAAGAACTCCCGCCTGTGGCAGAATACCTTCCTTTTTGCAAATATCTTCAAGATATGGAGACATTACCTCTGGAGGCACAAGTCTGAAAGGATAATGGTGTGTACGCGAACGAATAGTGCCAATAACTTTATCCGGCTCAGTGGTAGCAAAAATAAACATTACATGTTCAGGCGGCTCTTCTACAATCTTAAGCAAAGCATTAAAACCTTGCTGTGTAACCATATGAGCTTCATCGAGAATGAAAATCTTATAACGGTCACGAGCAGGAGCGAAGCCTGCACGCTCACGCAACTCTCTAGCATCATCGACACCGTTATGGCTTGCAGCATCAATCTCTACAACGTCGATGGAACCGGCACCGCCAGTAGCTAAATCTTTACAGCTTTGGCACTCTCCGCATGGGTGCGAAGTTGGTCCTTTTTCGCAATTAATGCAGCGAGCTAAAATTCGCGCAGAACTTGTTTTACCGCATCCACGTGGTCCAGAAAATAAATATGCATGCGTTATTTTCCCTTGGTCTAATGCTCTAGACAAAGGTATGGTAACCTGATCCTGCCCAATAACACCATCAAACGTGTCAGGGCGATATCTACGATACAGTGCAAGTGCCATGTTTCCTAACCTACCGCGACCTAACTATTTCCCCGATATATCTTAGTTAAGACTATCAGCAGCCGCCACCCGACTGCTGATATTTATATTCGTTTTTGCTACTCACTACTTATTGCAATCTTCTAGTCCTGCTCTAGCAGAAACTTCCACGTTAGAAGCAAATGGAATATTCAGCCCAACAGAAACACGAACAGTTACATCATTACTAGTAGAGTTGCAAGATTTCAAAAAAGCATTGCTTGAAGCAACAGTACGCGCAACAACCTCACACGCATTATCCTCCATCCTTTGCAACGCAGAAGCACCAGATAAAGCAGCAGAAGTTGCAACAGCATAAGCTTGATGTTTAGCTCCGAGAACATTACATAAAATAGCAGAAAGCACTAGTATTGAGCAGACTGCGATCACTAGCATAATGCCAAGCATAGTGCCAGAACCGCAGTCGATGCCCTTACATCGCTTATGAATGAAATTTATTGAATGCTTCACAAAATTCTTGCGCCTACTCATACTAAAACCTGGCTTACATGACTTTCCACTAGAGGCGGCAAAATATGAAGAGGATCAGGAATAAGAGGACATTTAACAACAATATTCGCCATATTATTGCTACGACTTATTTTCACCGACGCTCCTTGACCTGCGACCGACTGCACGATACTTGCGGCAGCTTTATCGTCCTTATGAGTCACAAGATAATACGCAACTTGCGCAGCAGCATCATGACAATTCATAGTACATACAACTGCTCTACCTATGCCAATCAATACAAATAACAGTATTAATGCACAAGGCAAAACAATAGAAAATTCAGCAGTTACCGTCCCTCTGTCATAATCACTAATTTTGCGCAACAACCTTTTGCACACAATAACTTTCCGCATCATAAGCTCATTTCATCCGCTAAAGCATGCCGTTAGCCGATTTTCAATGCTTTTTTAACTAAATCTGTCAACGTTGTGCGAACCGTATCTGATTTCAAAATAGCAACTAGCAGTGCAGCAAAACCAGTGGCAGCAATAATAACTACTGCATATTCAGCTGTTACAGCTCCAGAATCCTTATTTTTAAGACCGTCAGCGTACAATTTTCTTTTTTGACACAAACATGACTCAATATTCACTAATTGTTCATTTACTTGAAGCATAGACACAGAGCATCGTGCAACAAGTTTTTGCATTATCCCAACCATCATCTTGTACCTTTCACTTCAAACTATCCGAAATTTTCGGATAGAAATATTATTACAACTTGTTTTGCGAATGAAAATAAAAAAATTGCATTGTGGATAAAAGCTAATTTATTTTTCTAGAAATTTATTTTTAAAAAGCTAGCGCATAAGTGACATAACTGTTGGCAAAATTCCTATGCATATAAAAGATGGCAAAAAACATAATCCAACAGGAAGCAGCAATCGCACAGACAACCTAGAACTTTCTTGTCTAGCAATATTGGCCATATTTCTCTCATAATGTTGAGCAAGTGCAGACAATACAGGAACTGGAGATGAACCATAACACCATGATTCTTTTAAAGATGTCATTAACCATCTAGCTAATATTTCTGAAGAATCTAAGTTTTTACGATTAGTAAATTTTGATTTATTTTCTAATTCAAAATTATCTTGTCTAGTATAAGTAGAAGACCATGCTTCATGCCACGTATCTCCTGCAAGTAAAGCATTGGAAACAGAGCAAAGCCACATGCCTTGACCGCAAGGAAACACTTGCCCAACAGCACTAAGAGCCCTAGTAATAGCAACACCACTACGAAGTGAAACAATAATCATATGTAAACCAAGAAGAGGATCTACATATGAAACTTTTGAATTACGCCATTCGTATTTAAATAGCATAATTTTACTGTTAAAGCGCATACGATTATCTAATGAATCGCACTCTAATTTCAAACTCACCCATTGCCAAACAATTACAACAAACAATGGAACAATAAACAAAAGCTGCTTTGTGGACTCCATAAATCATCCTTCCAGAGAAGCAGCATCCATTGCATGCTGAGATATTTGCAACATAGAACTAACCCACGCCAAACCCAATCCATAACATATTCCACCTATTGTTAATAAAATCCATCCATTTACTGTTGTAATTAACATCAAAATAGGGTGCCCACCTAGTAATTCACCAGCAAAAAGAGCCAAAATAGGTAGAGCAGTAAGTAATTTTATTGTTGCTTTTGGCATTGCAGCTACGTCAGCACGTAAATCTTCTGCACGCTTCTGAGCATGATATGACGCTGCCGTAGCTTCCACACATTCTGCCATAGCGCAACCAAGAGTATTACTCAATTCATATGAAGCCATAAGACTTTCAGAAACAGTATGCATATGTTTTTCAAGCTGACGACGTTGAGTCTTATTCATATTGCGCTTCTTTGGAAAACAACGTTCATAAAGCCATTTATAAATAATTTTTGTATTAACTGCACTACTGCAAATACATTGTTGAGACTTAGAGTCACTGTGAACAATCATTGCAAAAGTAGAACCAGAACGTAATGCAGCAATCATTCCAGCAAGAACTTCTTCAATATCCATTTTTATGCTCCAAGCAACACAATCGACTACTAATTATTTGAACTGTCAACACATATGCTGGTCATATTTTCGGGAAGATTCCAATAATTTGAAAACTTAACCCATGCAGGCAAAAATTTCATGACAATACTGCCGTCAATTCCACAAGATAATTGCAAAACGGGAACGCCGCACAGCAACGAAGCGCTAGAAGCGTATTGCAAAATACCGAGTTCTTTGATCATTCGACGCCCGTTAGAGGATCTCTCTACATGAATAACAACATCGAATGCTCCAGCAGCTAAAGCACATAAAGCTGCAGGCTCCAACCCAGCCAATAACCCTAATGCCATAAGACGAGCGGGAACTTTTTCTATTTCATCTGCATGAAGAGTTGTCATTCCACCCTTATGCCCGGAAGTAAACACTCTCAACAAATCAGCAATTTCTTCCCCACGACATTCACCAAGAATAATGCGATCCGGACGCATTCTCAATGTTGCTTTTACTAATTGAGATAAGCCAATTTCTCCTACACCTTCTACATTAGCTTCTCGCGCACTTAACGAAACATGATTTTGTGTCAACTCGCCAAGCTCTCTAATTTCTTCAACAGATACAATACGATCTTCGCAATCAGCAGCAGCCAACAAAGCCTTCATAAGTGTGGTTTTCCCAGATCCAGTACTTCCAGTGATCATTATATTTGCTCGCTTTTTAACTAGAACGCTTAGAATACAAGACAATTCTTTTGGAAACATGCCTTGATCACTCAAAGAAACAAGATCATAACGATTAATTGAAGGAAAACGAATTGACAATGCTGCTCCTTGAGATACAAGTGGCGCTAAAACAGCATGTATGCGAATGCCAGAAGTACTTGAAGCATCAGCAATAGGACACGCATCATCCAGTCTTTTGCCTAATTGTGCACAAAGCCATACAGCATATTCTCTTAACAAAGCAGGGTTGTTAAGCGGAACTCGAGTTGCGCGTTCCTTAAGACCTTGTCCACAATCTACCCACACACGACCAGACTCGCTTACAACCATGTCTGTGACTCTTACGTCATTGGCAAATTCCTGCAGAATTCCAAAATCGATATCACGAATATTATTTACGATCATATTTACCTCTTGAGTATTTCGAACGACGATATTGCGAACGACGATATTTAGTTACAGCATTTTTTGTATTTGATATAACATCTCCGATAAGCCAATTATTTATGCGTTTCATGGTTTCCTTCATTGAAGATGGCACATTTCGAATACCGTAGCCCCCTATAATGTCGGTGTACATGCGAGCATCGTGTTGCAAAGAACCAAGAAATGTAGTTGATAGATATTCAGAAGCTTCATCGATACTTAAAACATAAGATTTTTGCGTTAAACCACGAGGAGGCAATCCCACAACAGCAAATTTGTTGAACTTTACGCCAGAATCACACAAAGTATCTAATTTTTGTAGCAACGCTCTAAACCTTGCTAAATCAAGCACAGATAGCTCAACCGCAGCAAGAGTCGCACTGTCAATAAATTGCGGAATATTACGGTAAGACTTCATAGCAGTCTCGCCAGAACCTATATCTACAATAACTACATCAACAGCATCAGCTAGACCTCTAATAGCAGCCTCTAAAACCCAAGGTTCAGGATATTTACCATGCCATGGAGAAAATGCTAAAACATCCACATTATCCCAATGCAATAGCTCATTGCGCAACACATAGCCATCGCATCTACCTAAGGGAGCATCAACTTCTTGCAACCTGCGACCTTCATCTGATTCCAAACCAAGCAGAACGTCTAAACCGCCATGAGTCAAATCAGCATCTACAAGAGCAACACTATGGCCTTGTTCACTTATATAGCGAGAAAGAATAGATAGAGAAGTGCTTAGCCCAATGCCATCTGCAGCAGACATTCCAACCAAAATATTTTTAGGCAATGGATCTAAAGAATCACACGCAATAAGATTATCTTCTTCAGCATTATTAAACATACGAGATTTATGCTTAATAGAAATATCTTGCGAGCGTTCAGTATTTTGAAAACTCTCCACATCTTGAGAACCCTTAGGAAAAAGAGTCATCACAGTATGATCGTCAGCTATACATGGCGCAATTTTTATACCATTAGACACAGATTCGTATATAGATTTATCTGCAACTTGAGGAGGATAAACATAACGTTTAACATCTCTAAATGCGCCTACAGCTTCGCCATTGTTATAATTCTTATCAATCTGCTTAACGCCAATTGATTTATTGTTTACACTCATATTCATACTCATGCGCCTATTGAAACGCATACAGCAATGAGTTTTCAACAATATTCATGCAATGTGGTTAAAAGCTCAGGAAATATTAAGAATAAGCAAATATTGCACAAAAATTATCTATAAAAACATCTATTTTATAGAATTTACAGATGGCAATACTAAATCTTTATTAACTTTCATATAGCGTTCAAGTAACTCACCATAAATTGGCTTAGTTTTTAGAATATCTGAAATAAGCAATGCGATAAATGCAGAAGCTGCAACTGGGAGCGTATGAATCATAGTTCCAGACATTTCAACAGTAAGCAAAATCGAAGTGAGTGGAGCTTTTACAGATGCAGACAACGTACCAGCCATAACGCAAACTGCAAACACAGATACAAATTTTGCATCAATGCCAAATGCTGAAACGCTAGTAATCCAGCGCGCAGCAACACCACCTGCGAGCGCACCTACTGCAAGAATAGGCATAAAAATACCGCCAGGAGCACCACAGCCAAAACTTGTAGAAGTAAACAACATTTTTGCCACAAATAGCAAACAAAGCATTGCAAGACTTGCTTTTCCATATTCAGAAAGTCGCACTAAATTAGATCCGCCACCAAGAACTTCAGGCAGGAACAAGCCAACTGGTATTGCAATTAAGCAAGCAATAGCAACAGGCATCCACTTTGGCAAATATCCGTATAATGTTTGCAAACCAAGTAACGAACGATTCATTATCGAGCCTACAAAACCTGCAAAAATACCAAGAGGAATAATCCAAATATGCAAGTTCATCGGCAAATCTGGAATCTGACCAAAATCAAGAACTGGACGCAATCCGAAACAAGTTTGCGAAACAAAATCAGCACATAAAGCAGCTGCAGCAGCTCCTATAAGAACAATTGAAGTTAAGCCGTGCTGAATCTCCTCCATAGCAAACATAACTCCAGAAAGTGGCGCAGAAAACGCAGCAGATAAGCCGGCTGCAGCTCCAGCAGTTACCACATAATGCTCTTTAATATCGTCACGCCTACCTTTACGGAAAATTCGAGACAACATCTGAGCACCACATGCACCTATTTGAATAGATGGACCTTCACGTCCAAGAGACAATCCAAATAAAGAACCAAGTAAACCGCCAACAAAACGCACTGGCAGAATCGTGTGCCATCGCATATTCAAACCGCGATTAACATACCCCACGACTTGAGGAATACCACTTCCAGAAGCCATACTTTCTTTACGACTCATCCAGCCAATAATTAGACCTGCAATTACAGCAAAAATTAAACATGGCAAAATCCACCATGCGTTATGCCGGATTTGTAAATACATCCAACGCGCAAAATCCGTACCGTATTCAATACCAAGCCTGTAAGAAGCTACTAATGAACCAGAAACAGCGCCGACAAATATCCCAGCTAATATTACTTTCCAACGAAGCTGGCAAAAAGTTTTTGATATTTGCTTTAACTTATTGCTTAAAAAGCTCAATGCATTCTTAAACTTCACTACAACTCGATTCTGCGCACAACACTTAACTTCTAAATACTAAATTACGTGCAGTAACAATATTTGCGAAACAATATACCCAACAGAAGCAGCAAAGAATGGAACAATAAGTTCTGCAAAAAGCAAGAACACTCCATCTTTTATGCGCTTTCTTTGAATAAGATCCACACCTTCAAAAATTGCAGTAGAAAACGTGGAAAATCCACCCAAAAATCCCAAAATCATCAAATAAGCAAAACGTACTCCACATATTGCAGCTGCAACCATGAAAACATTAGACACAACACCTATAGCAAATGAAGCAACGCAATTGATAAATAGCGTTGCAACTGGAACTTCGCTTTTATGAGCAGCTGAAATTTTTTTAGTCATTGCGCATCTTAAAACAGCACCTAAACCGCCAAAAAAGCAAGGCAAAATAAACATAATAAAAACGTATAAAGAATTCATCACTTCATCACCTTAGTATTAGCTTCTGCAACAGATCGACTTTGCTTTTTATTCATGCAATTCGCAATTCCTGCTCCAACCCAATTACCAACAAAAGCCATAAAAACGCCAAAAAGCAGCGAAAAAAGCATGCCCAAAACAACAAGCGTCATGCGTGGAGCCATGAAAGACATTGCACTTTCAAACGCGAAAGTAGACATAGTCGACAATCCGCCACAAAAGCCTGTTCCTAGCGCATATTTATACAAAGTTTGCTTTTCTTGCGTTAAAGCTTTAACAGATATTGCAGTAACAAGAGCAAAAATAAAGCATGCAATCATATTTGACAAAAAAGTCCCTAAAGTAAGCTGGCCAAATATAAATGATTGTCCGTCTACTTGGTGAATCGTGTGCGCATAAGAAGAAATTACTGCGCGCACGAAAGCTCCACATGTACCACCAATAAAAACTAAAAAGTATAATCGACAATTATTTTTTTTATTTTTTCCGCTTATTTTACTCATTTTCACTCTTTTTGAAATTATCGTCATAAACCAAAACGACACTCCCAATCGAGAAGTGCCGTTTTGCTAAGTTGATCATAAAATAATAAACAATTTCAGTCAGTTAGTGAGTGAACACTAATGATATGATCACGCTGCGGACCAGTTCCAATAGCAGAAATACGGCAATGAGAAAGCTCTTCCAAACGCTTTACATAACTTTGCGTATTTTGAGGCAAATCTTCAAACTTATGGATTTGAGAAATATCCTCATTCCAGCCTGGAAGCATCTCGTATACTGGTTTCGCAGAAGCAAATAGTGATTGATCTACAGGCATTTCTTCCATACGCTGAACTGTTCCATCAGACAAAGCCACATCATAAGCCACGCAAACTGGGATTTCCTTCAAACCAGTCAAAACGTCAAGCTTAGTAAGAACAATATCCGTCAAACCATTTACGCGAGTTGCATAACGGCTTACTACAGAATCAAACCATCCACAACGACGAGGACGACCAGTTGTAACACCATATTCATGGCCTTGCTCACGCAACCAGTCACCCTGCTCATCCAAAAGTTCAGTTGGGAATGGACCTTCACCAACACGAGTAATATACGCTTTCGCTACTCCAATTACGCGCGTAATACGAGTAGGACCAACACCAGTACCCGTGCAAGCGCCACCAGCAGTAGGGTTTGAAGAAGTTACAAACGGATAAGTGCCATGATCGACGTCAAGCATTGTGGCTTGTCCACCTTCAAACAGCACAGTTTTGCCTTCATCCATTGCTTCATTCAATACTAATGAAGTATCAGCAACATATTTCTTCAAGCGTTTGCCAAGCTCCACAAGTTGAGCGGTAACTGCATCAATATCAATAGGATGTTGATTATAAAGTTTTACAAGCATTTGATTCTTTTGATGCAAACTTGCTTCAACTTTGTCGCGCAAGTGATCAGCATTAAATAAATCATGCACTCGAATACCAACACGATTAATTTTATCCGCGTAAGTAGGTCCAATACCACGACCAGTCGTGCCGATCTTGTGTTTACCAAGGAAACGCTCAGTTACTTTATCAATAACTCGATGATACGGAGTAATAACATGCGCGGCTTCGCTCACAAGCAAGCGCGAGCAATCTACACCGCGAGATTCCAAAGCGTCAATTTCTTCAAGCAATACCTCTGGGTCAACAACAACACCATTACCAATTACAGGCGTAACATTAGGGCTGATAATTCCGCTTGGAAGTAAATGTAATGCATAAGATTTATCGCCAACAACAACAGTGTGTCCGGCATTATTACCGCCATTAAAACGTGCGACAATATCAACCTTTGAACCAATTAAATCTGTTGCTTTGCCTTTACCTTCGTCACCCCATTGAGCTCCAATAAGCACAATACCAGGCATGCCGCACCTCCATTTTTGAGCTAACGCTGCTCAAATAAGCACAATTCTTACCTGTTAAGACTATCTCTATGCCACTACCGAATAAGAAAAAGAAATATATAAAATTAAAAAATTTACTATTTCAGTGCTTTACCAGCAGAACCTAACTGCACACAAGCTTCTACTACACGCTGAGCCATGGCTTTTTCGGCTTCACGACCCCAAGATCGAGGATCATATAACTTCTTTTCGCCAACTTCTCCGTCTATTTTAAGAACAGAGTCATAATTACTGAACATGTGACCAGCAATTGCACGAGTAAAAGCATATTGAGTGTCAGTATCTATATTCATTTTAATTACGCCGTAGCGCACAGCTTCAGCAATTTCTTGAGCAGTAGAACCAGATCCGCCATGAAATACCAGCAGGAACGGCTTTTTAGAAGCGCCAAAGGTGCGAGTATCACAAATATTTTGATAGTTCTGATATACAGTTTTTTGGATTTCTTGCAATAATTTAGGATGCAGTTTTACAACGCCAGGCTTATAGGCTCCATGAACGTTGCCAAAAGTAAACGCTGCCATATACCTGCCACGTTCACCCAAGCCAAGCTTATCTACAACACGCAAAGCATCTTCAGGCGTAGAATACAATCTCTCGTCAATATCAGCACGATGCCCGTCTTCTTCTCCGCCAACAGCACCAATCTCAATTTCAAGAATTGTGCGAGATTTTTGCGAAGCGTCAAGCAACTGTTCTGCAACGTCTAGATTATGTTGCAAAGGCACTGTTGAACCATCCCACATATGCGACTGGAATAACGGCTCTTCGCCTTTTTTGACTTGTTCTGTTTCATAAGAAATTAGTGGTTTAATCCAACCATCTAAATATTGCTCAGCACAATGATCTGTATGAAGCGCAATAGTAATATTAGGGTATTGAGCTGCCACTTCGTGCGCAAACTTTGCAAATGCTATTGAACCAACAACACGATTATTGAGAGATTGACCTGAAAAATAAGCAGAACCACCGACAGAAACTTGAATAATGCCATCAGATTCAGCTTGAGCGAACCCCTGCAAAGCTGCATTAAGAGTTTGCGTACTAGTAACATTGATAGCAGGGTATGCGTAGCCACCTCGACTTGCAGCATCAAGCATATGCGCATAACGTTCAACAGTTGCAATAGTCATACTTGTATTATCCGCCTTTATTACTCAGATAGCTATGCATATGCACAAAAACATTACATACTGGTATGCGAAAATCTATCTTCAAAATCTACAAACTGATTGTGATTCTATAGTTCAGCTCAATTAAAATAACAGAAACATCTAATCTCAAAACTGCATTTGCTGATGACGTTTTTTAGCCTCAGTAACAACAAACTCGTGATATTTCAACGCAATCGAAGAATCTAATCCGGCATTTTCCGCAATATTTAGCAAACTTTCTATTTGCTGCTGCTCTCTTTTAGAATCCTCAGGAGCAAATCCAGCTTCAGCCTTCAACTCACCAATTCGTTTCGTAGTTTTAAACCGCTCAGCAAGCAGCGCAATTATTGCATTATCAAAATTATCAACAGATTGACGCAACACAATAATCTCTTCGGCAGCAACTTTGCAACATGTCGTAAGAGATGTATCGCGCGCGTCAACCGTTGTTTCAGAAAAATCACACATATTAAAGGCGTTTAATCGAAATATGTTTGCAGAACCATAGTTGTTTCTGTACTGACAGGGACTATGCGATGAATGGTATTAATAAGTTCTTCCAATTTGCTTGGCGTAGCAACACGCACTACCAGCATAAAACTTGGACTACCAGTAATCGAATAGCAAGCTTCAATACCAGAAATATCACGCAATTTGTTAGGTATTGTAGCTTCCTGCCCAAAATCAAGTGGCGTAACAGACACAAATGCACTTACAGGTAAACCACGACGCTCATAGTCAATTAAGGCGCGATAACCGGTAATAACACCTTTACGCTCAAGCTTTTGCACTCGAGATTGAACCGCAGAAACAGACAAACCCGAAGCCTTAGCCAAACGAGTTAACGTCGCTCGACCATCATGTTCGAGAATATCAACAATGATTGCATCAGTTGAATCCATAGCTATACTAGTTTCAGCTTTATGAGGATTTCCAGCCATACGTCCTCCATTCTCCAGTCGACGCTGAATTGAGAATCTAAAACGAATCTATGTAGCGCCACATTGCAGTCTCTTTTATGGTACAGTATTTTTTACAGAAAAAGAACAAATTTATTCAAAAAATAATAAAAAATACAAATTATTATGTTAAAAATAATTTTTTCTTTTAACATCAGCCGTAATAGTGTTGTACAATTCGCATAATAAGCGTATAAACGAAACCTATAACCTTTAAAGATTATTCTTATAAAATCAAAACCAACAATCAAAAAGGAGCACAGCATGGCAAAAGTAGCGAAACATGCAATTTCAATACCTCGTTCAGGTATTAGAGATGTATTTGACCGTGTAGAACAAATACCAGACGCTATTTCACTATGCCTAGGAGAACCAGGCGAAACTGCTTCCTCACACATTGTTGAAGCCGCGTGCAACTCATTACGAGAGGGAAAAACAAAATACACAGACGTTTTAGGCATACCAGAATTCCGCGAGGCAGCTGCAAATTATACGAATAGAGTAAAAGGTTTAAACTACAACGCAGACACAGAAATTCAAGCCGTTGACGGCGCTACTATTGGATTATATTTAGCTATTAAATCAGTAATAGATCCGGGAGATGAGGTTATTATTCCATCTCCATACTTCACATCATACGATGCAGAAGTGCTAATGTGCGAAGGAATTCCAGTAACTGTAGCCCTTAAGCCAGAACATGGAATGCATATTAATGCAGAAGAAATACGCAAAGCTATATCACCACGCACTAAAGCCATCATTATCAATTCTCCATGCAACCCAACCGGTGCAGTAACAACCGCAGAAGAACTCGAAAAAATTGCAAAATTATGCCAAGAATTTGATCTTTGGGTAATTTCTGACGAAGTCTACCATCCATTCGTATTCGCAAGCAATCCAGAAACTGAACCTTGCGGAAATGCTGTAGCACCATCTATTGCAGCAGCTGAAGGAATGCACGAACGAACCATTATTGTAGAAAGTTTATCGAAAACTTACGCAATGACAGGCTGGAGAATTGGATATATTCTTGCACCAAGTCAAGTTATTGAGCAAACCAGCAAAATTGCAGAAATGATGCATTCTTCTGTAAATTCTACCGCACAATATGGCGGCGTAGCTGCATTAACAGGTCCACAAGATCACGTGCGTGAAATGAGAGAAGAATATCGCGCAAAACGTCAGCTTGTTATAGACGGATTGGCAAATTGCAATGCATTGCGTCTTATAGAGCCTCAAGGTGCATTCTACGTTTTTGTTGACGTTCGACCAACTGGTTTAAGTTCAGAAGAATTTAGCAAAAAACTTTTAGATGAAGAAAAAGTTGCTGTTGTACCAGGAGAAGCCTTTGGCGCAGAAGGAAGCGGATTCGTGCGACTATCTTACGCTGGAAGAGCAGAAGAACTTAAAGAAGGCGTAGCGCGCATAAGCAAATTTGCACTTGCGCAACAAGCTTTACATGCTGCATAAAATATTAGTTATTAATAAATATAAATATAAATATAAATATAAATATAAATAAAATTATTGCCCCTTGGTAGATAATCCAAAGGGCAATAATTTTAATTCCTTACGAAATAAGAACTACGCAATAGTCGTAGAAGAAGAATTATTCGTAGCAGTGCCAGTTTGTTGAGTTATAGCAGCTAAGAAATCACGGTTTGAAGCAGTTTTCTTCAATCGAGGAATCAAAGTCTGATACGCTTGCTCTGCCTCAAGACCACCAAAGAGACGGCGCAAACGATAAATAACTGGCAAATCTGCAGCTGGAGTAATTAACTCTTCGCGACGAGTTCCAGAAGCATTAATATCTACCGCTGGGAAGAGACGCTTATCAGCCAAATCTCTACTCAAGCGCAATTCCATATTTCCAGTGCCCTTAAACTCTTCGAAGATTACTTCATCCATCTTAGAGCCGGTTTCAACCAATGCAGAAGAAATAATCGTCAAAGAACCGCCGTCTTCAATATTTCGAGCAGCACCGAAGAACTTCTTTGGTGGGTACAACGCTTGAGCATCAACACCACCGGAAAGAATACGACCAGAAGCAGGAGCTGCAATATTGTAAGCTCTAGCCAAACGAGTCATAGAATCAAGCAAAACCACAACATCCTGGCCAAGCTCAACCAAACGCTTAGCGCGCTCAATAGCAAGCTCAGCAACAGTAGTGTGATCTGTTGCAGGACGATCGAATGTAGAAGAAATCACTTCGCCTTGCACAGTACGTTCCATGTCGGTAACTTCTTCTGGGCGCTCATCTACAAGCACAACCATAAGATGCACTTCAGGATTATTTGTAGTAATTGCATTTGCAATATTCTGAAGAGTAATGGTTTTACCAGCCTTTGGTGGCGACACAATCAAACCGCGCTGGCCTTTACCAATTGGGGCAACTAAATCAATAACACGTCCCAACATGCGATTCGGAGTAGTTTCTTGCTTCAAACGCTCCTGCGGATATAACGGCGTCAACTTAGCAAATTGCGGGCGGGACTGAGCTTCTTCAACGCTCATTCCATTAATGCTATCGATTGTTTGCAAAGGAACAAACTTTTGACGCTGATTTCGACGATCGCCTTCGCGAGGAGCACGAATGGAGCCTTGAACTGCATCACCCTTGCGTAAGCCATATTTTTTAATTTGGCTCATTGAAACATAAACATCGTTAGGACCAGGCAAATAACCAGAAGTGCGCACGAATGCGTAAGATTCTAAGACATCAACAATTCCAGCTACTGGCACGAGCTCTTCCTGAGGCTCTTCACGACGAGGCTCACGTAAATCATGCTCTTCGCGAGCATCGCGCGCATCACGTGCATCGCGATCAAGACGAACATTGCGATCGTTGCGATCTTGACGTTCTCCACGCTCAGCACGACGTTCATCACGATCTTCACGTTCTACTCGATCCATGCGTTCTGAACGATTCTGCCGATCTGAATAATCTGAACGAGACTCATCGTAATCACGTGCACGACCACGCATACGACGCTGGAAACGATCAGCACGATTTTGCTGTTCTTCTCTATCAAAGTCACGAGAAGCTACACGCTGACGACGCGGTTCACCCTCTGCATGAGAATCTTCACCAGGCAATGTTGCCAAAATTTGATCCAACTCATGCGAGTCCATACCATCTTCTCTACGATCGCGATTATCATCACGATCTTCTGAGGAACGACGACGCTGGAATGTATTATTACGATTCGCATCGCGTCGATAATTTTTATTCCCAAAATCTTCTTCGTCTCTATAGCGACGATCTGAAGTAGCATTGGGAACCAAAACTTCTAATGCTTCTAAATCACTATTGTCTTTCGATGATCCAGCATCTTCTATATCTGTACTAGTATCTGCAGTTTTATTAGGATTTACAACATCACGAGGAACACGAACACTTACACCTGCAGGCGCTTCTCCCCCATTACGAGCAGCCGTCAGTGTAGCCACCAACTCAGGCTTACGCATTGTAGATGTTCCGCGCAAACCCATCTGTTTTGCAAGATCTTTCAATTCTGAAAGCTTCATTTTTTCAAGATTCTGGCCTGTTGCCACAATTTTACCTTTCCTTAACTCACACGGAATAGAGCCCCGGCAAGTCTTTACATGGAAGATTACGGAAAAATCCGTCACGAACTCGCTGCCATTTCATAACAATTCATATGTACATAACAACGAACATTATGTATGCTACTACAGCTATACGACGCTGTACAACGCGACGCGCCATAGTATTTAGTATTTTTTATTACAATTTTTATAAAGCTTTTAAAGCGATATTAGAATAAACAAAAAGCGCCAATAATATGGGTAACACCCAGTATTATTGACGCTATATCGCTAAATTATTTGCGCTTTAAAATCAAACGCTCAAATTTATACGAGAATTAATTACTACTTCTTTTCGTGATACGACTTTTCAGTGTTAACAGACCACACGTTCTTCTTAGAAGTTTCTCCAGTTCGGATATCTTCTACAGCCTCAATAGCAGTTGCCATTGAATGATCTTGGTTATTATAACGATGCTGTCCATTGCGACCAACACAATACAAATTACCGAAGCCATCAAGATAATCAATCAATTCAGGCATCTGAGCGTATGTGTCAAAGTAAGCAGGATATGCCTTTGGAACTCGCTCACGATGAGAATCAAGAACGTCTTCCTCACCATTAATAACTTGCATACGAGTCAACTCGTCAATAGCCATCTTGCGAGCATCATCATCACTCATATTCCAGAAGTCGTCGCCTTCTTCGCAGAAGTACTCAAGACCGATCCAAACAGTGTTATCAACATCCTTAACGAGATATGGGCTCCAGTTGTTGAAGATTTGCAAACGTCCGACTTTATATCCAGGATCCTGCACGTAAATCCAGCAATCAGGAACAATAGGAGGATTACCAAGCGTTGGAATAGTAGTAGTATTACGCAGACGCACGCGCTTAACAAGCAAGCCTACAGTCACAAAATCGCGATAAGGCAAACCTTTGGCAACGCGTTGCATTTCTGCTGGAACATCAGCCTTTTCGTCACCATCTGCACCCTGCTCAAGAGCAGCTACCAAATCCTTAATTGGCATAGAAGATATAAACTGGTCGGCGTGCAATTCTGAACGCTCTCCATTTGCATCTTCAACTACAACACTGGAAATCTTTCCGTCTGCTTGCTTAATAGCAACTACCTTTGCGTCTGTGCGCACAGTAGCACCGTTTTCGCGGCAACGGCGCTCAACCGTTTCCCATAACTGACCAGGACCAAGCTTTGGATACCAGAATTCCTCAATTAATGAGGTTTCTACTTCCTTCTTCTTGCCTTTTTTCTTAGGGAAAAGCTTGGAAAAAGCATTCTTCAACACTTCCACAATGCTCAAACCCTTAACGCGCTGAGCACCCCAATCGGCAGAAATCTGGCTTGGATGCCTACCCCAAAGCTTCTCTGTATAGCCCTCAAAGAACATGGAATAAAGTTTCTTGCCGAAACGATTAATGTAGAAATTCTCAAGATTAGTTTCTGGCAATTTGTGAATCATAGACCACAAATAGCTGAAGCCAACTTTCATTGTCAAAATAAAGCCCATAGAGCGCAAGGTTGCTGCAGAAAGAGAAATTGGATAATCAAAGAAATGATGATTCCAGAAAATACGAGAAACGCGATGACGCTTCAACATCACTTCATCTTCAACTTCAGGATCAGGTCCACCTGCTTCCAAATCGTGATGACGACCAAGCTTTTTATCATCATATGAAGGCGCACCCTGTAGAGGCAGCATTTCACGCCACCACTGCATAATACGGTCATCTTTTGAGAAGAAACGATGACCGCCGATGTCCATACGATTGCCGTTATACTTCACAGTACGCGAAATACCACCAAATTCACGCGTGGCTTCGAGTACTGTTACGTCGTAGCGGCTGGATCCGCCATCCTTAACGAGTTCCCAGGCTGCCGTCAACCCTGCCGGACCGCCACCAATAATTACCACAGATTCCTTTGGGGATTGTGTATCCGTCACTTGTCCTCCATCTTAATACATCAAATTTTTACGAAAACACTTTGCGTGCTAGGTAAGCAATTTCTATATATCCTTATTGAGCATACGCGCATCACGCGATAGATTCAGGAATGTCAATGTCTGTTTTCTGTACTTCTTCAACATTTACATCTTTAAAAGTTACTATTCGCACATTTTTAACAAAACGCGAAGGGCGGTAAACATCCCATACCCAAGCGTCCGTAAGTTGAACATCAAAATAAACATCCTGACCTGCTGAACGCACATTAAAATCAACTTTATTGGCTAAATAAAACCGTCGCTCTGTTTCTACAACATAAGTAAAAAGCTTAATAACATCACGGTATTCTTTATATAACGCAAGTTCTGCATCGGTTTCATAGTTGTCGAGATCTTCGGCGCTCATTACTTACCTTCCGTATTACGATTGCGTCCACGACCTATAATGCGCCACCAAGCTTTTTTTGATGAACTTCCTTCAGAGACGTTTGCATTGTACGGCCATGCTTCATCAAGATTATCACGATGCACAGGTATAGCCACAGAATGTTCATGCGCGCTCAAAGCTTCGATTACACCAGGATTTTCTTCAATAACGTGTAGACCAAACGCATCCAGCGAACGAATGGCATCATATTCATCTACAAGAGTGTCCATTACAACAAAATCTTGATATTTTTGATTTTGAGCATCCCATAATGCGTCGCGCGCAGTGCCGGTTTTTACAAATCCAAGAGATTGATATACAGAAAGTGAGCGAGTATTAGTTGCCGGAACTCCTACCCAAATTCTATGCAACCCTAGACCAGTCGGCTCTGATGCAAAAGCATAAGTCATAACCCTAGGCATTGCGTCGCGCGAATAGCCTCTTCCTCGATAATTTTTGCCTAAAACAACTTGAATTCGAGCACTGCGAGACCATCCGTCAATATCTATAAGGAAAATCATGCCGATAATATCGCCGGAAGCGTTATTTGAATCATCCAAAACATCAGGAACAATCGCCCACGCAATAGTGTGACGCAACTGAACATCGCCAGCAAAACGACAAGATTCAGAAGGATTTTCGCCAATAAGACTATCTTTAGTCCATTGCATAGAGCTTTCAACCCACGAATGAACCATAGAACGCTCTGAATTAGCATCCTTTCCAGTAATAACTGCAGCACCATCAAATGCGCACAAATCATCCATTCTTTGAAAATCATCGCACGTAGCTGGACGAAGGTGCGCCATCTCTCCACGAATTTGAGGAATTACTATAGATTTTGGTAACTCGCGAGAGTTAATAACACCATCATTGGTTTGTTGCATAGTCACCTACTTGTATTGTGCCTTTGAAAATTAAGCCCTTCGCATAATTCTCACATCGCATAATATATGATAATCCAGAAGACGAAAAATGCCTCGCAATGTTGATAAATAGTAAATTCTGCGCACCTGCTACACAAACAAATCTGATTTGAGTATGCAGCAAGTACGCAGCACTTACTTTTGAATATTGATTACGCTTTTACGTTTATACATTAGCGTTATCAAATATTAAATTTTTCAGCCTTTACGGCACTTTTCAGCCTTTGATTTTTGCCATCACAATCTTAGTAACAGCCTTAGCATCAGCCTGACCTTTAGTTGCACGCATAACAGCACCAATAATTGCACCCATCGGCTTCATATTTCCAGCCTTAAGCTTTTCTGCAACTTCAGGATCAGCAGCAAGAGCAGCGTCAACAGCAGCTTCCAAAGCACCGTCGTCGTTCATAACCTTAAATCCGTGCTTCTTAACAACTTCATCAGGCTTACCCTCGCCAGCCAAAACGCATGCAACAGTTTGCTTAGCGAGCTTATCGTTAAGATTGCCGTCTGCAATTAGCTTTTCAACTTCAGCCACATCTTGCGGAGTAATAGGCAATTCTTCCAAAGTCACGCCACGAGTGTTTGCTTCGCGAGCAAGCTCACCAAGCCACCACTTCTTAGCACCTGCCGCACTTGCGCCAGCCTTAACGGTTTCTTCAACCAAATCAAGAGCATCTGCGTTCAAAATATCGCGCATTTCAAGATCGCTAATACCCCATTCGCTTTGCAAACGGTTACGGCGCTCACGAGGCATTTCCGGCATTTGCGCCTTCATTCGCTCAATATGCTCTTTAGTGATGTGAAGCATAACCAAATCAGGATCTGGGAAGTAGCGATAATCGTCAGCATCCGACTTCACACGACCACCAGCAGTGGTCTGAGTTGCCTCATCCCAGTGACGAGTTTCCTGCAAAATCTCGCCGCCTTCGCTCAAAATAGCAGCCTGACGACGAATCTCATATTGCAGCGTCTTTTCAATACCGCGGAATGTGTTCACATTCTTAGTTTCTGAACGCGTACCAAATGGATCGGTTGGCTTGCGACGGAGCGAAACGTTCACGTCAGCACGCATATTGCCCTGCTCCATACGAGCGTGAGAGATGTTGAGAGCGCGAACAATATCGCGAATAGCACGCATATAAGCACCAGCAATTTCTGGAGCGCGGCTACCTGCACCTTCGATTGGCTTAGTTACAATCTCGATTAAAGGCACACCTGCACGATTGTAATCAACCAAAGAGTGATTTGCTCCTTCAATACGGCCGTCAGCGCCGCCAACGTGAGTATTCTTACCAGCATCATCCTCAATGTGAGCACGTTCAATCGGCACACGGAACACGGTGCCGTCTTCCAGCTCAACATCCAAGTAACCGTTGCCATTAGTAGGCTTATCGTACTGGGAGATCTGATAATCGCGAGGCATATCTGGGTAGAAGTAGTTCTTACGAGCGAACTGGCTCCACTCAGCAATTTCGCAATGTAAAGCCAAACCAAGCTTAATTGCATAATCAACTGCAGTCTTGTTTACAACTGGCAAAGAGCCTGGCAAACCAAGGCTTACAGGAGTTAGCTGAGTATTTGGCTCACCGCCAAAAGATACTTCTGCTGGGCAGAACAGCTTCGTACGAGTGCAAAGCTCAACGTGAGTTTCCAAACCGAATACTGGATCGAATTGCTCAACAGCATCGGCATATTTCATAAGTTTTTCAGCCATTAGATATCCTTCTTACTTAAGCTTTACTTCACTTTACTTAGCCAATGAATCGAGCCAACCAGCTTTAAGCGACTTCCAAATTGGACCGCCCCACTGCTCTTCGAGCGCTGCTTCCAACGCTGCTGCAGGCTTGTACATCTTTTCATCGTGGCATTGCGGAGCAATAATCTGAATGCCAACAGGCAAACCGTCGTCGCTTAAGCCAGCTGGGAGGCTCAAAGCAGGAACTCCAGCCATGTTTGCAGGAATTGTAGCAATATCGTTCATGTACATAGAAAGTGGATCATCCATCTTCTCGCCAAACTTAAATGCCGTTGTAGGGCTTGTTGGAGAAACAAGAACATCTACTTTCTTAAACGCTTCTTCAAAATCGCGAATAATAAGCGTACGAACTTTTTGTGCAGAGCCATACCAAGCATCGTAGTAGCCAGCGGAAAGTGCGTAAGTGCCGAGAATAATACGACGCTTTACTTCGTCGCCAAAGCCAGCTTCACGAGTTGCAGCCATCATATTTGCAGCAGTCTGAGGCTTGTCTGCTGGTGGCATGACGCGCAAACCGTAGCGCATACCGTCGTAGCGAGCCAAATTAGAGCTAACTTCTGAAGGCATAATAATGTAATAAGCAGCCAAAGAGTAAGGGAAGTGAGGGCAAGAAACTTCCGTAACCTCTGCGCCCATATCCTTAAGCAATTGCACAGCTTCATTAAAGCGTGCTTCAACGCCTGGCTGGAAGCCTTCACCGCTAAGCTCCTTAACTAAACCAACCTTCAAGCCCTTCAAATCACGGCGAGCGCCCTCACGAGCAGCTTGAGCCATTGGAGGAACAGGAGCTGGAATAGAAGTAGAATCGCGCCTATCGTTACCGCCGATAATTTCCTGCAAAAGCGCAGAATCAAGAACGGTACGAGAAACAGGTCCAATCTGGTCGAGAGAGCTTGCCATAGCGATTGCACCAAAACGGCTAACACCACCGTAAGTTGGCTTTGCGCCGACTGTACCAGTTAAAGCACCTGGCTGGCGAATAGAACCACCAGTATCTGTACCCAAAGCAATAGGAGCTTCGAATGCAGCAACAGCTGCAGCTGAACCGCCGCCGGAACCACCAGGAACACGCTCAGTATCCCAAGGATTGCAAGTAGTTTGATAAGCAGAATGTTCTGTAGAAGAACCTTGAGCAAACTCATCCAAATTAGTCTTGCCGAGAATTGGCATGCCAGCTGCTTTGAGCTTTTCAATAACAGTAGCATCGTAAGGTGGAACCCAGCCTTCGAGGATCTTCGATGCTGCAGTAGTAGGAATGCCCTTAGTGACAATCATGTCTTTAATGGCAATTGGCACACCAGCCAACTCAGGCAATCCTTCAGTCTCACCCTTAGCGTTCTTAGCATCAAAAGCATCTGCCTGCTCGAGAGCAATATCTGCAGAAACATGCAAAAATGCCTTAATTTCTGGCTCTGCAGATTCAATGACTGCCAAGTGAGCTTCAACAAGTTCACGGCTAGAAACTTCTTTAGCTTTTACAGCCTTTGCCATATCGGCAGCAGAAAGTTTTACCAAATCTTGAGTATTAGTCATGTTTTATTCCTCCCCCAAAATTCGAGGCGCTACAAACATGCCAGACTCACTTCTAGGAGCATCCGAAAGAGCTTCTTCTTGAGTCAAAGGTGTAGCAGGCTCATCTGGACGCAAATAAGCTTCCAAAGGCACTGGATTTGCAGTAGGTGGCACATCTTCGCCAGCAACTTCCTGCACTTTATTAATAGATTCTGCAATGACGTTTAATTCGCCTTGCAAGCGACTGATTTCTTCGTCGCTTAAAGCAATCTGGGACAAAACGCCCAAATGCTCAATTTCTTCGCGTGTGAATGTAGGCATAACCTCAACTATATGTGTGATACGTGACCTTCGTTAGTAGAAAAAAGCAATGTGGATAAAAGCTTTACGAGAGTTATTTGTTGATTATTTTTGTTTTATTGAGAAAGTACTACAAATTAATTTTTTAAGACTGAAGCAATTAAAAATTGCGCATGCGTAACACTAAATAATACTTGCACAAATATTTTGCATATATTTTCACAAAATTATCACGAATCAAAATACGTAAAATCCGCTCGTTTTATCTGTCAACACGCCGAAACAACAAAACTGACGTAACCAAAAAGTGTTGGTATTTCAGCATTATTTAAACTTTTGTTTGAAACTTAAAAAAATTATTTTAAACAATTATCGCATAAATAAAAAGTGTGTAATAATCATGTGATGTGAGAAGCTGAAGCTGATGCACTGAAGCATATATATGCACTGAAGCACGTATTTTGCGGCATCTCACTGAAAAATAATTTGAAATAAAATCTAATAAAAATCGAAGGATACATATGAAGAGCACAAAGTTCTACCGTAATGCAGCAATGTTGTTGCTCGCGGGCGCGACTATTATTCCACAATGCTTAGCAGTTCCAGCAATGGCAGATTCTTCCACAAAGCCTTCTGCACCAGCTGCATCTTGCGCAGCTAGCAAGGACTCGCTGAACAACTACTTGTGGGATTTGCATTACGATAAAACAAATATTCTCGCACGTCACGGCGAAACAATTAACAATAAATTCTCCAGCGACAGCTTCAACAAGAACGGCGAATTCGTTGTTGTTGAGCATCAGAAGAAGAACATCACCAATACAACGTCAAACTTGTCGGTAACTTCGGCCAACAATGATCGCGTGTATCCTGGTGCATTATTCCGCGCTGACCAGAATTTGATGGATAACATGCCAAGCTTGATTTCAGCAAATCGCGCACCATTAACTTTGAGCATTGATTTGCCAGGCTTCCACGGCGGCGAGAGTGCTGTAACTGTGCAACATCCAACCAAGAGCTCCGTTACTTCAGCAGTTAACGGTTTAGTTTCTAAATGGAATGCACAATATGCAGCAAGCCATCATGTAGCAGCTCGTATGCAGTATGATTCCGCAAGCGCACAAAGCATGAACCAGCTCAAGGCTAAGTTTGGTGCTGATTTTGCAAAGATTGGCGTACCGCTGAAGATTGATTTCGATGCGGTACACAAGGGTGAGAAGCAGACTCAAATTGTGAACTTCAAGCAAACTTACTACACAGTAAGCGTCGACGCTCCAGATAGCCCAGCAGATTTCTTTGCTCCATGCACCACGCCAGAAAGCTTGAAGAACCGTGGCGTTGACAGCAAACGTCCACCAGTTTACGTGTCAAACGTAGCTTATGGTCGCTCAATGTACGTAAAGTTCGATACCACCAGCAAGAGCACTGATTTCCAGGCTGCAGTAGAAGCAGCAATTAAGGGCGTAGAAATCAAGCCAAACACCGAATTCCATCGCATTCTCCAGAATACTTCTGTTACTGCAGTGATTCTCGGCGGCAGCGCTAACGGTGCAGCAAAGGTTATTACCGGCAATATCGATACGCTAAAGGCTTTGATTCAGGAAGGTGCAAATTTGAGCACCTCTAGCCCAGCTGTTCCAATCGCTTACACTACTTCCTTCGTAAAAGATAACGAAGTAGCAACTCTCCAGAGCAACAGCGATTATGTTGAGACTAAGGTTTCTGCTTACCGTGACGGTTATTTGACCTTGGATCATCGTGGGGCTTATGTAGCTCGCTACTACGTCTACTGGGATGAGTACGGCACTGATATCGACGGAACTCCATACGTACGTTCTCGCGCTTGGGAAGGAAACGGCAAGTATCGTACCGCTCACTTCAGCACAACGATTCAGTTCAAGGGCAATGTGCGCAATCTTCGCATTAAGTTGGAAGAAAAGACCGGCTTAGTATGGGAACCATGGCGTACAGTGTACAACCGTACTGATTTGCCGTTGGTTCGCCAGCGCACAATCAAGAACTGGGGCACAACCTTGTGGCCTCGCGTTGCTGAAACTGTAAAGAATGACTGAACTCATATTGCAATTGAGCATAAATAAATAAAACTGAAAAATTAAGGACTTTATCTTATAGCCAGTTATGAGATGAAGTCCTTAATTTTTTACACAAATAGGATTTTTTTATTACATTTTTAGCAGTAGGATTTAGTTATGTTAGAGATACAAAATATATCTAAGTACTATAAAAAACAGCAAGTACTAAATAATATTTCTTTTGTAGCAGAAGATGGTAAAGTTACAGGTTTTGTTGGACCTAACAGTTCCGGAAAATCAACTGCACTATATTGCGCATTGGGACTCATAAAAGCCAATGGAGGTGAAGCATTATTCGACGGCGTCCCATACAAAAAACTTAATTCCCCAATAGAAACAGTCGGCACAGTATTAGATTTAAAAGCTAATTATAGAAATACTAGTGCTATAAAAAAGCTCACATTCGTCGCGAAGTATTGCAAAATTCCAAAAACGCGCGTATCGGAGATTATGGATATTGCCGGAATCAGCTCTATACAAAATATGAAAATTAAAGAAATGTCAACCGGCATGCGCAAACGACTTGAGATTGCTGCAGCACTTCTCGCAGATCCTCATAATCTTATTCTCGATAATCCATTCTATGGCTTAGACGTTGAAGGAGTTAGATGGATGCGCGATATCTGCAAATACTATGCAGAACGCGGTGGTGCGGTACTTATCAGCACTAATAACATTAGTGAGCTTTCTCTTATTGCAGACGATCTTGTTATTATTGCGCATGGTAAAATTCTACAAAAAACAAGCGTGACAGATTTGCTTACTGCATATTCTCAGAACACTGTACGAGTTATTACTCCTGAGCCAGAAAAGCTATTTGACATTATGCAATCGCAGCATAGTGAATGCTCTATTATGCAAGTTGAGCACAAAAACGAAGACGTGCAGGAAGGCGCAGCTTTCGTTATAAATAATGCAAATATTGCAGATTTGGCGCAATTCTTTAACGATAAACAATTACTTACATATCAGTTGAGTAAAGAATGCGTTTCACTCGAAGATGCGTATATGGCGGCAATAGGAGACAACGCAGCATATGTGTCCAAACCTCCATATGTTTATAACAATGTACAAAAATACCAAAATTCTACAGAAGCATATGCTCAGGAACACATCCCTAATAATGTCAACAATGAAACGACTCAGCTAAATTCAATACAACAATTAACGCAAGATGCGGCAGTAGAGCCTCAATTTATGTCTGAAAATGAGCCTGAGCCTCAACTAACGACTGAGCCTGAGCCACAATTGACTCCTGAGCCTCAACTAACAACAGAGAATACAACTGTAGAGGCAGAAGTAGAGACAGCAGTAAAGGCAGAAGTAGAGCCTCAGCTGACGGAAGAATCTCAGATATATGCAGAACCTCAAGCAGTTGAACCTAAGGCAACAATCGCGGTTGAAACGCATGTGACTACTGAGCCTGAAGCACAGGTATTTCCTGAGCTTGATACGCAGCAAATGACAGAGCATGAAACAAAGGTAGTGCCTGAGGCTGCTGTGCAAGCAAATACTGAACCTTCTGCGCAAGTAACACCTGAACCTGAACCTCAAGCCGAACCTGCACCTGTGCTACACGCCAACGTAATAGAAGAAGCCTCTCAAACTGACTTGTCAGCGCAAAAGGCACAACCTATTCAACCGCAGCAGGAGACTCCACAATTTTTACAAAATCAGTATGTTCAGCAGCCGTACGCACAACAGCAATATGAGCAACAACCGTATGCGCAGCAACCGTATGCACAACAGCCACAACAAGTACAATACGGTCAGCAGTACGCTCAACAGCAATATGAGCAGCAACCGTATGCGCAGCAACCGTATGCACAACAACCGTACGCACAACAAAATCAGTATGCGCAGCAACAATATGAGCAACCGCAACAAATCCAATACGGTCAGCCGTATGCACAACAGCCGTACGGACAACAGCCGTACGCGCAGCCACAATATTACAATCCGCAATACAGTCAGCAACCATACTATGAGCAACAGTATGTGCAACAAGATCAGTATCCTGAACCACAGCATTGTGAACAGCAGTATGCGCAACCTCAGTATGCTAAGCCTACTACCGAGCTACCATTGCCTGATACTTCATATATTGGGCCAGAGTATGCTCATCCTCAATTTGCTAAAAAGAAACAAAACGATCAGGATTCTCAAGAAAATGCACAATGAGCTTAGTGCCAGAATTAGTGCCATCTATTATTGCTATGGTTGCTCGGGGCGTTATGCTATTTGCAGTGGGCGCTTTACTTCTAGCAAAAAGAATTAAAACTAGTATCAGCAAATAGTTGCAACAAATAAACCCCGCTCGTTTGCTCAGTAATGATTGCAATCGAACGGGGCTTATTTTTTATTTATACTTACTATGTTTAAATATCGCGATGCTTTTCAATAACGTAGCCAATTGCGTACATGACTACAGCCCAAGCGAGAACCACTAAACCGGACTGCCACCATTCGAAAGCAGTTGCGTCTGGCGGAAGTTGTTCGCCCGTTCCTAAGAATCGGCTCACAGCCTTGGCTGGCAAAAGCTGCATAAGTATTGAAGTCCACTTCGCGAAATTGCTCGTAATCATAATAATGCTAACAAAAGTAGGCAAAATCATCACGGCTCCAATAACGCACATAATTCCGCCAGCAGTTGACTTGCAAATCATGCCGAAACCGTACGCCATTGCTGCCACAACAACCATAATTACAGGTGAGCCAAGGAACAGAGTAAGAGGTAATTGCCATGTTCTACTTCCAGACAAGCCTGAGATATTCTCACCCATAAATGCTAATTCTGCAGCAACTAACGAAACTGCCATTGCAATAAGTTGCACAACAAAAACGTAGATTGTGATTGCAACAAACTTAGCAGTAAAGAACATACCCCTGCGTGGTACAGACGTAAGCGAAGCTTGAATTGAAGTTGTGGAATGCTCAGCTGTTATAGCAAGCACTGCAAAAATCGCAATAATAATCAAAGATATAGAGGCAAAACTAATAACTAAGTTGAAAATACCTTCTTGAGAAGAAATGAGGCTGCTTTTATCGCTCGGCCCCATGGTGACTACACCGCTTGATTTGCCAGCAGACGCACCATGTTTAGTAAAGTCAACTTTAGATATTGTTTTTTGCACAATCGCGATAATAAAGCTGAAAATTACAGGCAAAACAATGGCCAATGCCATACACCACCAGGTTGATGCAAGTCCACGCAACTTAACCATCTCAGATTTAAGCGAGTGCATAAATGTAAGACGTAGATGCTGAGCGTTCATGCTTCTGCCGGTTTTGTAAGAGTTGCTTGTTTCTTGATTAACAGATTGATCAACAGATTGATTAATTTGCTCACTCATTTTGCATTTCCTCCATCCGCATATTGCGTTCCAGTCGCAGCAGTAGCATTTGGCAATGCTTTTGTTACGTACTGCTCTTGGCCGTGCGTAAGAGCCAAATATGCTTCCTCAAGCGATGCATGCTCTTGATTTAGCTGGTAAACCATAATTTGATTATCTGCAATTTCGCGAGCAAGTTGATTAAGCTCACAACCTGTTACCTTAAAAAGTTCGCCCTCTTGAACATCTTGAGGTGTGCGATTATCAGACAAAATCTTACATTCCGGATGATTCTGAGTGAGCACAGACTTTAGTTTTTCGCCTTCAGGTGTCACTAAACGTATAGCATGCTGAGAATGTGCATTAACAAAATCTTGTACTGTTGTGCGCGCCAAAATTTCTCCGTGCGCAATAATCACAAGATTATCTGCAGTAAGCGCGACTTCGCTCATTAAGTGAGAACTAAGTAGTATTGCACGACCTTGGCTTGCATAATACTTGCATAATTCGCGAACCCACTTAACACCTTCCGGATCCAAACCATTAACCGGTTCGTCAAGTATGAGATTATGTGGATCTGCTAAAAGAGCCGCAGCAATGGAAAGACGCTGACCCATGCCAAGCGAGAATGAACCTGCCTTGCGATTTTTTACGCTAGTTAAACCAGTAATATCAATGACTTCATCGACACGTTTCTTTGATATTCCGTGAGTTAAAGCCAATGAATACAGGTGATTGTAAGCCGTTCGACCTCTGTGAGCAGACTTTGCATCAAGAACTGCGCCAACTTCCGTCATTGGGGATGCAATTTTTGCGTAAGGTTTGCCGTCAATAAGAGAAGTGCCACTATTTGCATGAATAAGATTTAACGCGCAACGCATGGTTGTAGATTTACCAGCGCCATTAGGTCCTAAAAAGCCCGTGACTTTACCGTCTTCGGCGACGAAAGAAACATCGTTAAGCGCTGTCTTTGCACCAAAACGCTTTGTAATATGTTGAAATTCTAACATAAATTAACAATATCACAAATAAAAAAAAATAAACATCAAATGTAAGCGTTTATGAGTACAAGCTACTGCGTTTTAACTAATATTGCTGATGAGATTCTGCTGATAAAATTCTGCTACCGAAATTCTAATTAATATTTTATTAAGATTCAGCAATTTGGTGCTGCATGTTGCGCAATCCATGCGTGCATGGAAACAGCCGCAGCTGCTCCTGCGTTTAGCGAGCGAACAGAGCCAAATTGCGAAATATAAACAACGTCATCCGCCATTTCTAACGCTTTTTTAGAAAGACCCGGACCTTCTGCACCAAAAAGCATAAGGCAACGTTTAGGGAACTTGTAGTTTTCCATAGCAACAGCGCCTGGAATAATATCGAGCGCTATAACGCGCGCGTTTTTAGCGTCGTGTTCCTTTATATTTGCGATTTTTTCAGCTTCTTTGTTGCCTTCTGTTTGTGCTTTCAGCAAAAGTTGATGCGCTTCTTCTGCTTCTTTAAGCATATTTTCGCGCCAATTAGTTACTAGAGTTTCAATCGTCGGACAGCACTCAACGTATTGGTATAGCTCAGTCATTAACGAGCCTTTACGATTCCATTTATGAGGCCCTACGATATACACTTTTTTCGCAGTAAACGCGTTTGCAGTGCGAACCATAGAGCCTATGTTGAAATCGTGAGTCCAATTTTCTACAGCTACTTCAAACTCGTGGCGTCCTTTAGAATCGAGATCCGCTTTTATGGCTTCTACTTTCCAGTATCTGTAGCGGTCTAGGACGTTACGCTGGTCGCCTTCGTCTAGTAATTCAGCGCTAAACCGCGCATCATAATTTGGCGATTCTGGATTATCTGGACGAGGCTCACCTGGATGCTCTTCTTCCCACGGGCCAACTCCTATAGGTCGAAATTCTGGTTCATCGGAAGCTTTTGCAGCCAAAGTAATTGGATTCGGTTCGTGCATGTGTGAGTTTTGCTCCGTTTAATACTTTTGCTTAGTATTGGCAGCTAGTAATTACAACTAGTCTTGGCAGCCATCAGTTGCGCAATCGCCTGTGCAACCTGACTTGCAATGACCGCCACAGCAATCGTCTTCGCAGCAAGGCTCAGTGCAACCGTCATGAGCGCAATCTCCCGTGCACTCTACTTTGCAATGGCCACCGCAGCAGTTATCTTCACAGCAAGGCTCAGTGCAACCATCGTTAGCACAATCTCCCGTGCACTCTACTTTGCAATGGCCACCGCAGCAGTTATCTTCACAGCAAAGCTCAGTGCAACCATCGTTAGCACAATCTCCCGTGCACTCTACTTTGCAATGGCCACCGCAGCAGTTATCTTCACAGCAAAGCTCAGTGCAACCATCGTTAGCACAATCTCCCGTGCATTTAACCTCACAATGGCCGCCACAGCAATTGTCGTTGCAGCAATCTTCGTGATCTGCATCTGCACGTAATTCTTCTTCACCGAAAGCTTGAACAAATGCCATTTTAGTACTCTCCTCACTTATTGGATTTACTAATTGAAGATGCCTCATGCCTTGTTCGTCGGCGTCAACACCACCAATTAATGCAACTATAGCAAGAATTTGCGCGCCTTGCTGATGAACAATGCCAAAATCAAGACTTAATTCATTGCCGTGTCGTAAAGTAACAAGCGAAGAAGTTTGAACATACGATTTTTCAGAAAGCCAAGAGTCAAGTAACAATACTCGCTTGCCTTTAACTGACGGACCTTTTGTTGCAGGAAAAACAAAATCCATAACAAAGCCGTCGAGTGCAATTCCTTTACGTTCTGCAGCATGAATAAGCGCAAAAACCATCGGCACTGCAGCAGCAGTTAACGCACCAATAGCGTCAACATCGCGTTCTAACGAATACCCAGCTTTCTCAATTGCATCAAAAAGAACATCTCCAACCAGCTTAGAGCCGCGCTGAGCAAATGTAACAGAAAACAGTTCGCTAAATGGTTTCGCACTCATATCCGCACAAAGCATGCGCTTAAGTTCCGCGCGTTCCTCTTGTAATTCTGCCATTTTTGCACTCCTTAGCGTTTAGAGCTGTTCAATTTTTGACGCTTTGATGTTTTTATGCTTAACGATCTTCTACTGATACTTCTGGAGCGCTCAGCTCTTTAACATCAGCTTTATCGGAATCTATAAGATCTATTGAAGCAATAACCTTACTTTGATCTAACTTCTGAAGTTTACGCGCTGTTACCAACACTCTAGACTCAAGTGAGGAAGCAAACTTATTGTAAGCTGCAACTGTTCTTGCCAAAGATACGCCAAGTTTTGAAGCATTTTCTCCAAGAACCGCAAAGCGATCGTACAATTCTCTAGATAAATCGAAAAGTTCTTTTGCATCATCTGTAAGACTTTGCTGCTGCCATGCGTACGCAACAGACTTAAGCACAGCCCACAAAGTAACTGGTGAAGTGAGTGCTACTTTTTGTGCAAAAGCATCATCCATAAGCGTTGGATCCGCTTCAAGAGCCGCCTGAAGCAATGCTTCGTTTGGAATAAATGCAACTACAAAGTCTGGTGCTGTTTCAAAAGCCTGCCAATACGCTTTAGCTCCTAATACTCTAACATGCTCTCGCAAAGCCTTAGCGTGCGCTTTTAGAAGCTCGCTCCTTCTAGCTAATTCTTCGTCACTTGCGTTATCTGGGATTTCACAAGCACGCTGATAATCCGCATACGGAACTTTTGCATCAACTGGAATTGTTTTGCCTCCTGGCAGATGCACAACCATATCTGGCCTCTGCTGTTCGCCATTTACTCCAGTTACAACAACCTGCGTATCAAAATCAACATGCTCAAGCAAGCCTGCAGATTCAACAATATTCTTTAGTTGAGCCTCGCCCCAAGCTCCGCGAACCTTATTATTTCGCAATGCTGCAGAAAGCGAACTTGTTTCGCGGTCAAGCCTTGTTTGCTGCTCACTTAAGCCTTTAAGCTGAGTGCTCAGCACACCCATTTCTTGTTTACGCCCTTCTTCAATCTGCGAAACTTTATTCTTCAATGCTTCGAGATTGTCTTTTACTGGAGCAAGCGCTTCCAAAACTTTACCTTGTTCTTTCAAAGTTTTCTCACGATTTAACCGTTCGCGTTCTTCTCGCTCTGCGCGCAATTGCTCTTCGCGATTCACTCGCAATTGCTCTGCTTGCTGCGCTTTAGCAAGTTCTGCTTCAACAAACTTTAATCGTTCAGCAAGCTGCTCTGCTTGCGTGCGATACCGTATAGCCTGATTACCATTTTCTTGAGCTTGAGCGCGCGCTTGTTCATACTGCGAGCGCAATTCGTTAAATTCGCGCTGGTTTACGCCATTAGCGCCTTGCGTTCCAGAGTTGCGCTTAACAATAGCCAGCACAACAATGGCGGTTATTACAACAGCAACCACCATTAAAACAAACATCACAATATTATCGAACATACGTTCTATTAAACACTATTGAGTTGACTTTTGAAACATAATTAAACACGTGCATTACCTAATACAAAATAGCGTGCTGTCTACTGGAAAATAATCCAATAAACAGCACGCTTTTTTATTTGACTACATTGAAGAATGCAGGAACTACGCAATCTTTAGGGTCACATGGTCGCTAGTATTCTCACAATCCGCAACTACGCGAGCGCCATCATGCACATCGCCAGAAAGCAGCAATCGAGCAAGCTGATCGCCAATTTCCGTTTGAACCAATCTACGCAACGGACGAGCACCATAAACTGGATCATAGCCATGCTCCGCAAGCCAAGCGCGAGCAGAACCGCTCACATCCAAGCTAATGCGGCGGTCGCTCAAGCGTGCAGCCACTTGACGAACTTGAATATCCACAATTCCACCAAGCTCTTCGCGGCTCAACGGATGGAACATAACAAGCTCATCCAAACGGTTGATGAACTCTGGCTTAAACTCAGCGTGAACAGCGTTCATAACAGCCTTACGTTTAGCAGCATCGTCCAAGCCCTCTTGCACAAGGAATTGCGAACCCAAGTTTGATGTCATAATCAAAATCGTATTCGTAAAATCAACCGTTCTACCCTGACCGTCAGTCAAACGACCATCGTCCAAAACCTGCAACAAAACGTCGAATACTTCTGGATGTGCCTTCTCAACTTCGTCAAAAAGCACTACAGAATACGGACGTCTACGCACAGCTTCAGTAAGCTGGCCGCCTTCCTCGTAGCCAATGTAACCAGGAGCAGCACCGATTAGACGCGAAACGGAAGCCTTTTCCATGTACTCGCTCATATCAATGCGAACCATTGCACGCTCGTCGTCAAACAAAAAGTCAGCAAGAGCCTTAGCAAGCTCCGTCTTACCAACGCCAGTAGGACCCAAGAACAAGAAGGAACCAGTTGGGCGATTCGGGTCTGCAATTCCAGCACGGCTTCTGCGCACAGCATCTGCTATAGCCTGAATTGCTTCACTTTGACCAACCACACGCTTAGAAAGCTCCTTTTCCATGTTGAGCAGCTTCTCATTTTCGCCTTGCATCAAGCGACCAACAGGAATGCCCGTCCATTCGCTAACGACTCCTGCAATAGAATCAGCATCAACCTGATCCGGAACCATTGGCTCTTTCGCTTCACTTTTAGCATTAGCGGCCTCAGACTCCGCTTCTTCCAAAGCTTTTTGAATGCTTGGGATTTCACCATACAAAATACGGCTTGCTTGTTCCAAGTTGCCTTCACGTGTGAATTTGTCGGCTTCTACGCGCTTAGCGTCGAGTTGCGCTCGCAAATCACCAACCTTGTTATGGCCAGCCTTTTCCGCATCCCAACGCGCTTTCAATCCAGAAAGCTTTTCGCGCGAGTTAGCTAATTCTTCCTGCAACTTTTCTAAGCGTTCGCGCGCAGCAGCATCTTCCGCTTTCTTTAATTGCATTTCTTCCATTTCAAGACGCGTAACTTTGCGCTGCAATTCGTCGATCTCTTCTGGCTGAGAATCAAGTTCCATACGCAAGTGAGCTGCCGCTTCATCCACCAAATCAATCGCCTTATCTGGAAGCTGTCTGCCAGTAATATAGCGGTTTGAAAGCGTTGCTGCAGCTACGATTGCATCGTCACTAATCGTCACCTTGTGGTGCGCTTCGTAACGTTGCTTAAGTCCACGCAAAATCGTCACAGTATCTTCAACAGATGGCTCACCAACAAACACTTGCTGGAATCTGCGCTCAAGAGCGGAATCCTTTTCAATATGCTCACGATACTCGTTAAGCGTAGTTGCACCAACCAAGCGCAGCTCACCGCGTGCGAGCATTGGCTTAAGCATATTGCCAGCATCCATTGAACCTTCTGCAGATCCTGCGCCAACAACAGTGTGAATTTCGTCAATAAACGTAATAATTTGACCGTCCGATTGCTGGATTTCCTTCAACACTGCCTTTAAGCGTTCCTCAAACTCGCCGCGATACTTCGAACCTGCAACCATCGAAGCTAAATCGAGACTGATAAGACGCTTGTTTTGCAAAGTCGTAGGCACATCTCCTGCCACAATTCGCTGAGCCAATCCTTCTACAACTGCCGTTTTTCCAACGCCCGGCTCGCCAATTAGCACAGGATTGTTCTTCGTGCGGCGAGAAAGAATCTGAATCACGCGACGAATTTCCTGATCGCGCCCAATTACTGGGTCGAGCTTTCCTTCGCGAGCGCGCGCAGTCATATCAACAGAATACTTTTCGAGCGCTTTGTAGTTGCCTTCAGCATCCGGAGTTGTCACTTTTGCACCACCGCGCACAGTTGGCACAGCCCTACGCAACACGTCTGCGGAAACGTTGTGCTTTTTGAAAATATCCGCAACAGCGTTTGGTTCGCTAGCAACCATGCCAATAAGCATGTGTTCCGTAGAAACGTATTCGTCTCCCATTGCGCGCATTTCTTTTTCTGCCTGGCTTAGCGCAGCCAAAAGCTGACGACTTGCATCTGGCTTAGTTGTAGTTGAGCCAGTAGATGAAGGCAATGCCACTAATGCGTTACGAATTTCAGAACCGATTTGTTGCGCGTCCGCCCCCGCCTGAGCAATAAGCGCACGCACAACGCCCTGCTCTTGGCGAAGTAAGGCATCCGCCAAATGCAAAGTGTCAACTTGCGCATTGCCAGCAGCCGCTGCACTTTGCACAGCATCACTTAATGCGTCTTGCGCTAATGTTGTAAACTTTTGTTCCATATCTACCTCATTTCCACGAAAGCTGTAAAACACATTTCAGTTAAGTCAAATCGCTGCAATTTTTATTGCAATTTCAAGCTTTTTGACGATACTTTTGAGTCCTAACGAGCTTTCACTTTCATGTATCTGATACGTATAACAGATTTTCCTATAACTTTATTCCTAAAACTTGAGTGTACTAGACTCAAGTTTTGTTTTCAAGAACTTTCAATCGCAAATAATTTACACAAATAATTTAATTAAGTAGTAAGCAAAGTTTAGTTAAGTATCGAGCAATGCTTAATTAAGTAGCAAATATGTCGTAATCTTAAAAACATGAGAATTGCACGTTTTTCGTATAATGAAGTTCCGCAATACGCTTTCGTCCAAAAAGACGAAACCGACGGTAAAGATTATTTAGTAGCCCTTGAAGGACATCCTTTAAGTCCGCAAGGAGTTAAGCCAACTGGTAAACGTTACGCGTTGGACGCTGATGGCGTGCGTTTACTCGTGCCTGTAATTCCATCAAAAGTATACGGATTGGCAAAAAATTACGATACCCGTTCTGACGACGAGCGCGCTGCTTCTCCTGCGGCATCTTCGCATACTGCTGCAGACATGGTGATTTTTACAAAGCCGAGCACTTCTGTAATTGGTCCGGACGATCCGATTGTGATTCCTGCTTGCTCAAACGACATGAATTTTGAGCCAGAAGTGGCAGTTGTTATGGGCAAAATCGCCAAAAATGTAACTGCAGCTACCGCAATGAATTACGTTTTTGGCTTTACTTGCGTAAATGACGTAACTCTACGAGATTGCGCAGGAAGCGACCCAATGTGGACGCGCGCAAAAGGTTTCGACACTTCTTGCCCACTTGGACCTTGGATTACAACCGAGCTAAATTGGCGCGATGCACATATTTCATTTACGCTTAATGGTGAAAATGTGCCGGAAGCTGACGGCACTACAGCTCGACTTATTCACAGTATTCCTGAGCAAATTGCAGCGATTTCAAGCTTCTCAACGCTTCTTCCAGGAGACGTGATTTTGACAGGAACCCCATACCCGGCTGGGACTTTACGCGCGGGTGACGAAGCGATTGTACACGTAGATGGCATCGGTTCGCTGCGCAATGTGATTGTGCATGCGTAACTACAATCATCAATTTGGCTTAAAACTTTGACTTAAGACTACACAAATGCGCGTGGGCCAAAGATTGCCGAACCGATTCGAACCATCGTCGAGCCTTCGGCAATCGCCCACGCAAAATCGCCGGACATTCCCATCGAAAGCTCTAATTTTGCAGAGTTTCCATCATAATCTTGCGCGAGTTGTCCACTTACACAATCTCGAATTTCTCGCAATTTTGCGAAACCACTTCTCACTATTTTTTCATCATCCACGCGCGCTCCGAGCGTCATAAATCCGTGCAAATTAAGCGCCGGAAGACTAGATATAGCGAGCGCTTCATCAATCGCACGTTCTGGCGCGCATCCCGATTTCGTAGCTTCTCCCGAAACATTCACTTCCAACATAACGTCTGTGCAAAGTCCCAAATTTTGCGCGCGCGTAGATATTTTTTGCGCAAGTTCAATGCCGTCAACCGACTGAATACCATTTGCAAGTGGTAAAACTTTATTTATTTTATTGCTTTGCAGCTGACCGATTAAGTAGAGTGGAATTTCACCGTTCACTCCAACGCTTAAACCTTCTCTAGCAGCTTGTGCGCGTAAAATCTCGGCTTTTGCAACGATTTCTTGTGGGCGATTTTCCCCAACTACTCGCACTCCAGCTTTAAGCGCTGCCATGATTTCGCCAACATCTCGCGTTTTAGTTGCGGCAAGTAGCGTAACCGACTCAGCTTTGCGACCATAATGCAATTCGGCTTGAGCAATGGCGTCTTGCACGCTGTGCACGCCGTCGGCAATTTGACACGCACGAACACAATCGACTTCAGTATTCGCTAAATCTTTTTGCGTCATATATGCCATTTATGCCCCAATCTATCAAACCTAACTACATAGTTTAGTCAAGGAAGGGCACGGATTTGTCGGCTAGGTTTGCGCGAACAGAATCCCACGGCGTGTCAAGGCTTTCAAACAACGCAAGCGCATCGGCAGCACTCATATCTACCGATTGATTTTGACCATGCTTTTTGTATCCCAGAAGATACATACAATAGCCAATCATGCGCTCGGCACTCCAGCCAGATTCTCGAAGCGCACCGACGTCTAGCGAGTGCTTACTTTTTGCAAGCCGCTCACCTTGAGCGTTATCAATTAGCGGCAAGTGCGCAAATTGCGGACGCACATAATGCGTACCGTGAGCCGCAAAAAATCCTGATTTTTCAAGCAGCTCACCAATCCAAATTTGAAGCGCCGCAGAACGAAGCAAATCGCGGCCGCGCACAATGTCGTTTACTCCGCTCAGAACATCGTCAACAACAACCGCAAGCTGGTACGAAAAAACGCCATCCGCGCGGCGAATCACCATGTCACCCAAATCGCGATTAATGTTAAACGATTGCGCACCAAAAATCGCATCTTCAAAACTCACATTTGCTTGCGGCGAATCAGCCGAGGGAACAACAAGCCTTAAAGAATGTTGCTGATTATTTTGCAAACGCTTTTCGATTTGTGCCAGACCTTCCGCGTTTTTACGAAGATTTCTGCACGTACCCGGGTAGCGTATAAAACCGTCGCCTTCTTGCGGAGCTGCAATCGCGCGAATATCGGAACGCGAGCAAAAGCAAGGGTAAATCAACGACTTTCCGTCGTCGTCTTGCAAAGATTCTAGCGCCTCAAGAGCTTCTTGGTAAATTGCGGTGCGTTCATGCTGATAAGTCGGCTCGCCGACCCAATCAAGCCCAGCCCACTTCAAATCGTCAATAACTCGCGCGCTAGCATCCTTTGGCATGCGCGCAATATCAAGATCTTCCAGACGTAAAAGCATGTGTCCGCCTTGCGATTTTGCAGAGAGCCACGCAGCCAACATTGCTACCATATTGCCAATATGCATACGCCCGGAAGGAGTAGGCGCAAAACGACCAATTGCAATAGTTGACTTCGAAAACATGATTTAGTCTTTCTTAATATCTTTAATTAATAAGCATAAACTTGCAAAACATAAGCTTACAAAATAAAAAGCGCGTAACGCATTCATACTAGCATTACGCGCTTCTTACAATCGCAATTAATAGTAATCAATCGCAATAGACCGCAATCAATTACAGCTAAAAGCAACTACTTTATGCAAATAACGACTTATACATAACCACACCCAAGATTGCGCCGGCAATAGGAGCAATAACTGGAATCCACGCTTCACCCCAGCGAGAAGATCCCTTGTGCGGAATTGGCAAAATTGCGTGAAGCAAACGCGGCATAAGATCACGAGCAGGATTCAAAGCAGGACCAGTTGGTCCGCCCATAGAAGTCACCAAACCCCAAACCACGAAGCCGACAACGATTGAAGCGCCAGCCAAATTCTTCTCACCCCATGGAGAGGTAAGGCAGCAAAGAGCAGCCAGAACAAGCACAAGTGTGCCGAAGAACTCGTTAAGGAAGTAGTTAAGCTTGTTGTTATACGCATCCGTAGTGCAGAAAGTGCCAAGAATTGCTTCTGGCTCCTCAGTTTCGTTGTAGTGCGGCAAATACGTTACGTACACAATAAGCTGACCAACCAGCGCACCTAAAAGCTGAGCTACAATATAAGGCACAACGTTAGCCCATGGGAACATGCCGTTTACAGCTTGCGCAATTGTCATAGCAGGATTGATATGCGCGTGGGAAATTCCGCCAAACATGAGCACTGGGAACATCACGCCAAAACCGTAGCCCATAGCAATATTTAGCCAGCCGGCATGGTGTCCTTTAGTATTTTTTAATTCAACGTTTGCAACAGCACCGTTTCCAAAAATCATGAGAATAGCAGTGCCAATAAATTCTGCAGCCAACATTGCCATAAACGAATGTTGCATGGTCCTTCGATCCTTCTTACCTGTTTCAAACTCCACACACGTAATCACGCGCATAAATAACGACTCGTCGCTTAACAATCGTCCAACAACTCGCAATTGCGATTAGCACAGCATGGAACACAATATATTCTCATTTTCAAAGAAGCTAAGAAAATGAATTCCAACATTTATTCTTTGATAGTTTCCCTTATACGCGCGACAGTCTGCGTAAATAGTAAAATCGCCCTCACATCAAAAGAGGCCCGCCACTTTGGCGAGCCTCTTATCTACAAAAACAATATCTGCGGTTTCATCTTCACAACATCCTCGTTGCAACGGTTAAAGTCTTAAATATCCCGTCCAACGTCCACGGATTTCATATCCATACACTTTTGTGGGTTACCGCTATCTCTTTTTTGTTTTTGTACTTTTATTATCGCCGCTTTTTGCTCAATAGTAAAGCACAAAATAAGCTTTGTTCACATATTGTCACTACTGTTCAATTGCACTAAAAAAATCGTATCTATTGCACACTTTTGTGAACATGCAAAGGTTATCATGTGCGTTTACGTTCGAATTACACAACTGTCGGCGTGTCGCACCACCCGACACTCATTCGCACACTTCCCTTACAACGCATACAATTACGGAGTATGGTACAAATTTTTGACGCTCCCTCAAAGGCGATTTTGCGAGGTCAAATTGCAGAACACATCGCCGAAGATGAAAAGGCAGAAAAACGTGAAGCTCGTGAGGGTGAGCTACCGTTGCCAAAAGATCGTTTCTTCGACCGCGAATTAAGCTGGCTGAAGTTCAATCGACGCGTGCTTGAGTTGGCTCAAAATACTGATTTGCCTCTACTTGAACGCGCTAATTTTGCTGCTATTTTTGCGTCAAATCTCGACGAATTCTTTATGGTTCGAGTCGCAGGCTTAAAGCGCCGCATTGATTCTGGCATAGCAGTAACTGCAGCATCCGGCTTAAGCCCACGCCAGCAATTGCGCGCTATTAGTGAGGTCACTCACCGCCGCCAAGATGAGCATGCTCACTATGTTATTGAGCATATTCTTCCTGAGCTTGCAAAGCAGCGTATTGTTTTGCTCAGCTGGGATAAGCTTACAGAATCAGAAAAAGCGCGTTTGTCTGATTACTACAAAAAGCAAGTATTCCCAGTTCTTACGCCTCTTGCGGTGGATCCTGCTCACCCGTTCCCATACATTTCCGGCAAGTCTATTAACTTGGCTGTTATCGTCGAAAATCCAAATTCTGGAAAGTCGCATTTTGCGCGCGTAAAAATTCCAGATAATTTGAACCGTCTTGTACCAGTTGACGATTTAACAGATGAGGAAGGTCGCGAAGAGCGTTACGGCTTCATCACTATGGAAAAGCTGATTGCAGCACACTTGGAATCGCTTTTCCCAGGAATGATTATTAAGGAAGCTCGTTCCTTCCGCGTTACACGCAATGAGGATATTGACGTTGAGGAAGATGACGCAGAGAACTTGCTCAACGCTATGGAGAAGGAGCTTCTTCGCCGCCGCTTTGGACCGCCTATTCGTTTGGAAATTTCTAACGAGGCCAGCCCATTCCTTTCTCAGCTTCTTGCAAATCAGCTTCGCGTAAGCCCTGAGGAAGTATATCGCTTGCCTTCGCCGCTTGATATGACGGTATTGTTTGAATTGCAGGCGCTTGATCGCCCTGATTTGAAGTATCGTCCGTTTATTCCTACTACGAATCGTCAGATTGCAGAAGTTGAAACTAGCCACGCGCAAGATATTTTCGCTTCTATTCGCGAGCATGACATTTTGTTGCATCATCCTTACGATTCGTTCTCTACTTCTGTGCAAGCATTCCTCGCGCAAGCTGCTGCGGATCCAAAAGTGCTTGCAATTAAGCAGACTTTGTACCGTACGTCTAGCAATTCGCCAATTATTGACGCTCTTGTTGATGCAGCTCACGCTGGAAAGCAGGTGCTTGCGCTGGTTGAGATTAAGGCGCGATTTGACGAGGACGCAAATATTGCTTGGGCTCGTAAGCTTGAGCGCGCAGGCGTTCACGTTGTGTACGGCATTGTTGGTTTGAAGACTCACTGCAAGCTTTCGCTCGTGGTTCGCCAAGAAGCAGAAGGATTGCGCCGCTACTGCCACGTTGGTACAGGTAATTACAATCCTAAGACTGCTCGCTTGTACACGGATTTGGGTTTGCTTACTTGCGATCCTGTAGTCGGCCAGGATTTGACTCGCTTGTTTAATCAGCTTTCTGGCTATGCGCCAAAGTCTAGTTTCCACCGCCTGCTTGTGGCTCCTCGTACAGTTCGCACTGGTATTATTGCGCGAATTCAGCGTGAGGAAGCCGCGGCTCTTGCTGGAAAGGAAGCTTGGATTAAGATTAAGGTCAATTCTGTGGTTGACGAGCAGACTATTGACGCTTTGTATCGTGCTTCGCAAGCTGGAGTAAAGATTGATATTGTTGAGCGCGGCATCTGCTCGCTTAAGCCTGGAATTGAGGGATTGAGCGACAATATTCGCGTTCGCTCTATTCTTGGACGATTCCTTGAGCACAGCCGCATTTACGCTTTTGCTAACTCTTGCGGCCCGCAGATTGGTGATGGCCCTGCAAGCGGACCAGAAGTGTGGATTGGTTCGGCTGATTTAATGCACCGTAATCTTGACCGTCGCGTTGAGACTCTGGTTAGAATTAGCGCGCCAGATCAGGTTGAAGCTTTGATTCAGTATATTGATTTGCAAATGGCTGATTCAACTGTTTCGTGGTGGATGGATGGCGATGGCACATACACGTTGCATTCTCGCGATAAGGAAGGCCGTCCGCTCGTAGACAGCCAGGCTTACCTAATCCATACTCACACGCGTAAGCCTCGCGGTGCGAACTAATCGCAAGCAACTAAATAAACGATAAGTAAGAGCCAGATTCAGTAACATGTTTCTGGCTCTTTTTGTGTTTATTACCACTTCTAATCTGACTAAATCTCAAGCGTTCCAGCAATAGTCGAAATCTTCTACAGCACCATTTGCCAGTTTTAGGAAGTTTTTTAAGTAATTATTTATCAGTTTTGGCAAATTTAAGGATTATAAAACAATTTGTTACTGTTATGACTGTGACAAAAGTAAAAGATTACGGCACAACTAAAAGTTGTGAAAGAAAACCGCTAAAATAGTGAATATGAGTGCAGTAACGACGCAATACGTTGAAGCAGCTGGCGGAATTATTTATCGCAAGCGCAATACTACAAACAGCTCAAATGCAAGTGGAGAGGCAAAAACAAGCAGCGACTCAATAAAGTCTAGCGACGATGATTTTGAGCTTTGCCTAGTCTACCGTCCTAAATATGACGATTGGAGCTGGCCAAAAGGAAAGAATGAGCCAAAAGAATCACATCGCCACACAGCAGTGCGCGAAGTTGGAGAAGAAACAGGATATTCAGTCACACTAGGTCCGCACATCGCCAAAATAGAGTATCCGCTTGAGCGCGAAGGCAAAAAATCTTCCAAGAGCAACACATCAAATAGCAACCAAAATCGCAATTCTCAGCCGGAAGTAATAAAGCGAATCCACTACTGGATGATGCGCTTAATCGATAAGCCAACCGCAGCAAAGCGTCTTCCTGCTTTCGGACCAATTAAGCCTGCTAAACCCACTGAAATCGGCAATGTGTTATGGCTTACTCCTTCTCAAGCACGAAAAAAGCTTACGCACGATAGTGACCGCGAAGTGCTAGATGCTTTCTTAGAGAAGCTACACGAAGGTCAAGCAGAATATAGCACGTTGCTTTTAGTGCGTCACGGAAAAGCTGAGTCTCGAAAAACTTGGCAAGGAAGCGAAGCGACTCGACCAATCACGCCTCTAGGTGCTGCCGCCTCATACGCTTTAGGCCGCGAGCTTGCCTGCTACGCGCCGAATAAAATCATATCGTCTCCTTGGAAGCGTTGCTTAGAAACAGTTGCGGCTTTTGCGCACGACTCTTCGCTTTCTATCGAACAGGTTGCGGAACTTACAGAAGATTGTCACGAGAAAAAACCAAAATCTACATTGTCTGTGCTTATAAACGAAATACAAAATCTTGAGTGCAACACACAAAATACAAGCGAAACTAACAATGTAAGCACAACCAACAATGCAACAGTCATATGCTTGCATCGCCCGGTTATCGGCACTTTCTTCGATTATTTACGCGAAATAACAAAACCTAGAGCACACAAACGCATACTCAGCCAAAAATCTCCATACATGCCTACAGGAAGCGCAATAGTTTTGCACATAATTAATACCCCTAAAGGCGCTCGCATTATCGATATTGAAAAGGTTCTTCCAAGTGTCTACTAGTTTAAATTCACAATCGAGTTCTATTCATTCAAGCAGATCTGCTTTTATGCCAAGCCCCACTGGCTCTGCCCGCCCAAGCCGACCTGCACAAATGGATCCTGCGATGCTCGCGCAGATTGAAGGAGGCACGGATCCGCAAATTGTGCATGAGATTAGCCGCACTTCCGCTGCTGTTTTGCTTAACCGCGTTCATAAAACACAGTCGCCGGAAATCGTTGAGCGCGTGCTGAATTTGGTTGAAAATGAAGGTATTGAAGTTATTGCAGATTTGTGGAGTCATGCGGAGGCTGAGTCTCTTCCTGGAATGTTGTGGCGACTGTATTTACTGCGCATGTCTTTACGAAAACAGCGCGAAGCTTACGCTGAGTACTGGAGTCTTGGCGAGCCTGAAGCAACAAGTGCTTCAGCTATTACAGGAATTGATGAGACTCCTACCGGAGAAGATATTGCGCGACTTGCAGATTCTATTCTTTCCGGCGCTTTTACAGGCGATTTTGCTGTAGCGCTTTACCGCGCTTCAACTTTTACTTCAATTATTGCGAGCGGAATGCGAGTTTACGCAAAAAAGTTAGACGAGCAAGAAAATACAATACACACGCAAAAAATTTCAAAGGTTTTGCACATATCCGCAAATATGCACGCTCTTTCACTATCTTTTGCTCATGGAGCAAAATTGTGGCGAGCAGGAAAGTTGGAATAAATTATTTTCGATTAAAATTGTGCGGCGCGTGAAAACAGAAAACAAGGTATACTCAAAATGATGCTGGCTTGTGCTTAAGCCCCGGGCTCCATTTTTTGCCGCTGCGAGCGGCGTTTGCGCCGACAGGCGCTTTCGCAAGTCAGTATCGTTTCTGTTTTGAATTTTAGATTTTAGATTTTGCTAGATAAGTTTAAATAAAATATATTTTCCACTCACATTTGTTTATATTTTGCGCAAAAATAACGGCACGCCGCTAGCTTAACGTGCAATGCTTGCACTAATCTAGAAAGTATGGATCTTCATGTTTTACATCATCCGCTGGTGGACCACAAGCTCACCGTTTTGCGAGATAAGAATACACCTTCTAACATTTTCCGCGAGTTGGTTTCCGAATTGGTAACCCTCGAAGCATACGAAGCAACCCGCAATTTGGAAGTTAGCGATCGCGAGATTGAAACTCCTATTTGCAAGATGACTGGCAAGCATTTGAACCGCCCACGCCCAATGGTTGTGCCGGTTTTGCGCGCTGGTCTTGGCATGCTCGATGGCATGACTCGCCTTCTTCCAACCGCTGAGGTTGGATTCCTTGGCATGAAGCGCGACGAGCAGACGCTCGACATCATCACTTATGCCAACCGTTTACCAGAAGATTTAACTGGCCGTCAGTGCTTCCTTCTTGACCCAATGCTTGCCACTGGTGGCACTCTTATTGCTGCTACACACTATTTGGCTGAGCGCGGTGCTAAGGACGTTACTGCTATTAACATTTTGGCAGCTCCAGAAGGCTTGGAACGCCTGGAGAAGGAGATTGATCCTTCTATTGACTTTAAGGTTGTTGTTTGCGCTGTTGATGAGCATTTGAACGACAAAGCTTATATCGTTCCAGGTCTTGGCGACGCCGGCGATCGCTTGTATGGCTTGATTGACTAATAGTTACTAACCAAATCAAGCGAAAGCTAGAATCAAAAACTACAAAAAGCCTGCTGATTTTGCAACACTTTGCAAGTTCAGCAGGCTTTTGTGTTTAGCGTTGACAAATTTTGCGCAGATAAATCTCTTTACCGCGGACGAGTTACGGCCACTTCGCGAGCGCGCTCTGCTAATTCGTCTAGTTTAGCAATTTCCGCGCGTTGAGAATCAGTCTGCTTTGGCGAAAATTCGCCGTAACGATTTTGCGCAGCAGTACGGATTAAAAAGTCAGCCAGACGCGGATTTTTTGGCAAAACTGAGCCGTGCATATAAGTGCCAATAACATTGTATTTGCGCGCTCCTTCCGTGTGATCCTTGCCATTATTACCGCAATTTTCACTATCAACCGAGCCAAGTGGCTGAGTATCACCCTCCAAGCTTGTTCGTCCAGAATGGTTCTCATAGCCCACAATATCGCCAAAATCGTCGCTATGTTCCACAAGATTTCCAATCATGCGCACATCTTGACCAACCGTATGCTCACCAAGTATTCCAATTCCTTTAAGCTTTTGACCCTCAACGGTTTCAAAATACTCTCCAAAAAGCTGGTAAAGTCCACAAATCATAAGCATTGGAACGCCATCTTTTGCAAGCTCACGAATCGCGTCCGCGCGCGCAAATAAATCTTCAGTGACTCTGCTTTGCCCATGATCTTGACCGCCGCCGCCAAGAATCATATCCACGCGCTCTGGCCATAAATCGCCAACGTTGTACTCGTGAAGCACAGGCTTATAACCGTACAATTCCGCTCGGCGCATAATCGTAAGCACATTGCCGTAGTCGCCGTAAATATTCATGTCTTTTGGATATAGCGACACAATATGTAGCACGCGATTTTCGGCTTCAAAAGTAGCATTTGCTTTACTAATATCACTGGAACCATTCATGACAATTACTTCCCAACTCCAACGTCTTTAACTTCCGCAAGTTGCGCTAAAGCCGCGCGCACGCGAAGCATGGCAGTATACGTGCAATATATGCGTTTAGCATTTTTAGTATTGCCACTAAAATCGCCATTTACAAAAGCTTTAGCATCTTCTTCCAAATCCGTATTCACATTGCGAGCCTCAACCTTATCGTATTGCAGCCGCAAAGCCATATCCCATGCGCGAGTACCAGAAACGCACTCAACTCCAGTGCCGCTAAAGCTTGCAAAATCAACGTCCCACAGCCAGCTCATGTCTCTACCGTCAGCGTATTCGTCACAAATTGCAATCATGGTATCGTGATTTTGCGGATGATCCGAAGCGATTGCAAGCCTAAAACCAATAGGATTCTTCACTAAAACAAGCTCAACAGGAGCACCATTAACTTCAATTACTTCGCCTCTACCAAAAGCAGGAGTTACGTGCGAAATCGCTTCCATAAGCGCATCGTCATCAAATTTTTGCAGCGCAGAATTTTGTTTTGCAGCGTCCGCCAAGATAGCGCGAACTACTGTTGCTGCAGCAGCAGCGTTGAAAATATTGTAAGCGCCGTCGAGTTTTACAGAAGTAGTTTTACGCTTGCCATCAAGTATAAACTCAGCCTCATGGTCTCCAACTTTTGAAAGCACAACGTCTGCTTTGGGAAGATTGCTATTTTCCCCTACTGCAGCATCTTCGCAATTTTCGCTTTTCTCGGAACTATTGTGCAAATCATCATCCGTCGGGAACATGCTTTTTACAGCGTCATCCAAACCAAAATACCGCACACAAGTCCCGGAAGGAACAACTTTTGCAAGCGCGCAAATACGTGGATCTTCGCGATTTAGGACTACTGTTCCTTCAGTTGCTTCAGCTACGTTGCTTAATAGTTTTGCAGTTGTGTCAATTTCGCCGAATCGGTCAAGCTGATCTCGCATAACGTTTAGCAATAAAGAGTAGCGAGGCTTGATCTGATTTACAAAATGCACTGCGTACGCTTCGTCGAGCTCTAAAACTGCAATATCCGCATTTAGTTTTGTGCCAAAAGCAGGCATTGTTTTTGCAAGGGCTGCCACTACTCCTCTAGTAAAGTTTGAACCGGTTGGATTAGTAAATACATTAAGTCCTGCGTCGCGCAGCATAGAAGTTACCATACGCGTTGTGGTAGTTTTGCCATTGGTGCCAGAAATCAACACTATTCCGTACGGCAATGCGGCAAGAGTGCGCGCTAAAAAGCCAGAATCGAGGCTCTCAATAACTTTCCCAGGCAATGCGCTTCCACCATGATGTAGCAGCCTAGAAAGCGCGCAAACAAGTTTACCAACAGCAGGCATGGCAAAACTGTACCAATGCTTATGCAAATTTTGGCGCAACTTTTTATGCGATTCATGGTCGCGGCTTGACATACTAAATCACACCCCTTATTGCTGGTAGTCTTGCGGCATATCCATGAACTTGGAAGTTGCACCCAAGAAGGCAAGATTAAACGTGTCAGTAGGGCCGTTACGATGCTTTGCCATAATAATATCTGCTTCGCCTGGGCGATCTTCCTTATTGTAAAAATCAGGGCGATGCACTAGGAACACAACGTCAGCATCCTGCTCAATAGAACCAGATTCGCGCAAATCTGAAAGCTGTGGTTTCTTGTCGTTTCGCATTTCCGGTCCACGATTAAGCTGGCTCAAAGCCACAACTGGCACTTCAAGCTCTTTAGCAAGAAGCTTCAGCGCACGCGAGAATTCCGAAACTTCCTGCTGACGACTTTCCACACGCTTGCCAGAACTCATCAGCTGAAGATAATCAATAACTACTAGCTTCAGATCATTAGTTTGCTTCAAACGACGGCATTTTGCGCGAATTTCCATCAAGCTCATATTTGGGCTGTCATCAATAAAAAGCGGAGCGTTTTGCATTTTTGTCCAAAAAGTATTAAGAGTATTCCAACGATCTGGAGTAATATCTTCCGCTCTTCGCATAGCAGCGAGTGGGATATTAGTTTCTGCAGCAATAATGCGCTGAGCCAATTCCACTTTGCTCATTTCTAGAGAGAATACAATAGACGTCATATTGTGGTGCAGTGCAGCCGAACGAGCAAAATCAATGCCAAGTGTTGACTTACCCATAGCCGGACGACCAGCAACAACAATCATTTGACCAGGCTGCAAACCCTGCGTAACTTCGTCAATATCTCTAAATCCAGTCGGCACACCTTGTTCAAGTTCGTGATTTTGCATTTTATCTAACTGATCAAGTGTATTTTGCAAAACTGGACCAATAGCAACGTAATCTTGACGCACTTTGCCAGCACTCATTTCATACACTTCTGATTGCGCAAGATTTACAATATCTTCTGCTTGCGCCCCGGAAGCAGAATAGCCCATTTGTGCAATTTTTGTGCCAGCAGTAATAACGTTACGAAGAACAGCATTTTGATGCACAATATCTGCGTAGTACATTGCGTTTGCGGCTGTTGGCACAGAAGCTACTAGGCTGTGCAAATAGTCAGCTCCGCCAACTTTATCGAGATTTCCATCTTTCATTAATTCGTTAGCTACAAGCACAACGTCAACAGGCTGTGAGCCAGCGAAAAGCGTAAGAATAGCATCGTAAATTGTTTGGTGCTGCGGTAAATAAAAATCTGATGTTTCAAGTAATTGAGACACTTCGCCAATAGCATCTTTGCTCATGAGCATTCCGCCAAGCACAGCCATTTCTGCATCAACATCGTGAGGAGGCACACGATCAAACAATGTAGCACCTACTTCGGCACCACGATTTGCAACGCCAGAACCATATGCAGAGGCGTCACCATTGCCACCATGATTGCTACCTGCGCGGATAACATTGCCTTTAGTAGATTGCCACATATCATTATCTGCCATAAAAACGAGTATAAACGCGCGCACGTATTATGAAAAACGTAAATGTATTAACACAAAACTTTATCTACATTTTTAGCGCAGAATCCATCCACGTATCATTTCTTATGCGCAAACTATTGCCTATTGCACGCCCCCCAATATAAACAGCATTTAAAACAACCCACAAAGTAATAGTTCTTATCACGTCATTAGCATCAACGATGACATCAAAAACGCTTGTGAGCGCCAAAAATGTTAAATATACGACAGCCATTACTGAGCAAGCTTTTGCTAAGTAGCGATGATCACCTGCGCCAATCAATACGCCATCTAACGCCCACATCCATCCAGCAAGAGGCAAGAACAATCCTAATATTGTCATACCTACAGAAATTAAAAACTGAATATCTGTATGCTGACTAAATAGTGGCGCGCAACTCCAACCCACGAAAATCATGAATAAACCGACTCCTACGCTGCTTACAGCTCCCACTTGAGCACAAATACGCGTAATCATTCCTGCGCGCTTACGACAGCCTGCACCTAGCGCTGCAGCAACAATAGTCTGCGCAGCAATACCAATTGCATCTAAAATATTCATAACAAAATTCCAGCAAGAATTAGCAACCTGATACGCAGCGAGAGTATTGGTACCGAGATGAGTCGCAGTAACAACCGTAGCTACCATGCACACACGCAATGCAAGTGTACGAACAAACAAAGGCATACCAGTTCCAGCAGAATGTAGAATATGCTGGAAATGCGGTTTGAGACGCGCACCACTTTGAGTAGCCCAAATAATTGCAGGAATAGTGAGAACAAGTCCCATATACCATTGCGCAATCATTGTTGCAATACCAGAGCCAGCAATTCCCATGTTGAGACCAAATACTGCGATTATATCGAGAACTGTATTTAGAACAGCTCCACTTACAGCAGCAAATAATGTTATGCGCACGTTGCAAAGACCGCGAAATATGCCATTTGCTGCATATACGAGTAGCATCGCAGGCAATCCAGGCATAACCATTTGTGTATACACAATAGCATTTTGCAACGTAGAGCCACGCGCGCCTATTGCGTAGCATAACGGTTCAGCGGCAAAAATAAGTATGACTGTAAGAATTATGCCAAGCAATAATGCAAGCCACAATCCATCCATGCCAATGCTAAAACCTTCTCGACGCTTACCTGCGCCTAAAAGACGCGCAACCTGTGAAGTTGTGTTGTAAGCCAAAAATAAGCAAAGACCTGTAGTAGTAAGAAGTACCGTTGATCCGATAGAAAGACCTGCTAGAGCACTTTTGCCAATATGGCCAATAATAGCAGTGTCAATAAGTACAAATGCTGGCTCAGATATGAGCTGTCCAAAAGTTGGTACGGCTAGTAGCCAAATATTGCGCAGTACGTCTTTTTTGTTCTGGTTGTCCAACTTTTGATTTGTCATAATGCTTCATTCTACCGCTACTTTGTCACGCTTGTATAAAAGAAGATTGCAATTGCTAACAATTTTATGCAAAAACAATTGCAAGTGAAGTAACACAAATATGCGTAAATCGCAAATAAAAATATTATTTTAAAAAGTTATCCGCAGGATATCCACAATGTTATCCCCACTATGTGGATAAATTTGTGTGATATCCACGTAGACACGCCTAAAATGTGGATAACTTGTCTTTTTTATCCACATCAAGCAATTCGTGCGTGTCATATGAATAACTTATTCACTAAAAATAAGTTATTCATTAAAAAACTTGATTTTAAATTAGCAAAAATAACAAAACCGCATATCTTAGATAAGACATGCGGTTTATATCAAAATAACTAGAACTTGTTGCTAAACAATAGCGCTTACGCACATACGTCTATTCTTTAGCACTATTATTTCGTTTTCCTGTTTTCTTATTATTCTGCGCTGATTTATCTTTTTCTACAGTTTCAGACTCTTCTTCAGAAGAAGACTCTTTCTGCTCAACTTCAGATTTAGTATCATCAACCTCAGAATCGCCTTGCTCAGGATTTGCCTCAGATTGATCAACCATAAAATCAGATTGTTCAACCTCGTTTTCACTCATATCAATATCAACAGAAGTAAGAACAGCCATTTGAGTTTTATTTGCATCATCATCTGCAACAGCAACTACAGCGCCATCATGACTTTGTGCAATAGAAGAAAAATCGTAAGCACGCTCTCCTTGATCAGCTAAATCAACGCCCTTACGTTCCTTAGCTTCCGAGATTCGCCATCCAAAAAGCTTTTCAAGAACAAAAGCTAGCACTGCAGTTACAGCACCTGCATAAAGCACCGTAATCCCAATCAAGCACAGTTGTGCAACTAACTGATGCCAATCACCAACAGCGAGTAATCCAGAGCCATCAGCAAATAAGCCTACTGCAAGCACACCAATAAGCGCAGCAACACCATTCACGCTAACTACATGCAAGGCACCATCGTAGCGCACAAAAGTACGAGAGTGAGTCACTAGAGAAGTAATAACACCAGAAAGAACACCCAAAACTAAAGCCCACAATGGAGCAATAACATCCGCGGCTGCAGCACTTGCAGCTAATCCAGCCATAACACCAGACGCAGCTCCCAAAGCAGTAAAGCATCCAGAGTGTAAACGTTCAGTCACACCCCAGGCAAGCATTGAAGCAGAAGCAGTTATTGTGGAACTCACCCAAGCATAACCTGCAACTCCAGGAACGCCTGCAGAAGAACCAATCATTAACCCAAGCCAACCGAACCAAATCAAGAAAACGCCAAGCATAACGAAAGGAACATTATGCGGTTGGCGAGCAGCAACACCATTTTCAACTGCTGACTGCGTTGCAGTGGATTCTGCAGCAACTTCAGTTACTGTAGCAACTGGAGAGACAACAGTCTCACTAGCGGCATTTTTAGCATGCTCAACATCAGCCCACAATGCGCGCGATAAACGACTTTTAGGATTACGCGAATTAGTAGCTCCAGAATTAGCGTTGCCACTCGTATGCGCAACATTCTTAATATGCAAAACAAAACGCTTAAGAGGGAAGTGAGCATGTCCGCCAATGATCATAACAATCGCAAAAGCCGAAACAGCCGCAGCAATATGCAATATAGAGCCACCCGCGAAGTCATGCACTGAAATACCTAACGCCTGTGAAATAGCACCATTAGGCGAAAGCAATCCACCACCGCACACCATATGCGCTAACGGAGCGAATACTAAAGTAATCCACACAGCTACGAAAATAAGCCAAATAGCGTAACGCACTCGACCGGCTAGAGCTCCAGTAATAAGCGCTACTGCAACAACAGCACATGCTAAGCGAAAAGCTGCAGGAATGCCGCCAGATAATCCGGAATTTGCGTCCATAGACGTAAACACACCATGATCTGCCACCATCGAATCACGGAATAGCAAACCACTCAATGGATCACCTATAACACCACCAGCCATATCTTTGCCAGCAAAAGCTAACGACCATCCCCACAGCGTCCAAACCAGTGTAGTTACAGCAATAGCGCCAGCTGAAAGCATCATCATATTCACCATGGAAGTAGCGCGTTCACGGCCTCCATAGAACAGGGCAATACCCGGCGTAATAATAAACACCAACGCGCCAGCCAACAATGCCCATTGCGGATCCATTGTGGTCATTTTTCACCTCAATTATTTGAAACAGCGCAACAATAACATCATTGCAGCTTAAGTATTACTTTATATAACTATTGTACCGAGAAACTCTTATAGCCAAAACTCATAAAGACTTTAGCGGAAGATTAAAAACTACCACTCATGCAGCTACATCAATGCTCAGCATTAAGCGAGCAGACCGTCTACGAAGCTTTGAGCATCAAACGGGACCAAATCATCTGGTCCTTCGCCAAGACCTACTAGCTTAACCGGCACACCAAGTTCACGCTGTACAGCTATAACAATTCCACCTTTAGCGGAACCATCAAGCTTAGTAAGGACTACGCCCGTAATGCCAATAGCTTCAGCAAATACTTTTGCTTGAGACATGCCATTTTGACCAGTAGTAGCATCCAATACCAGCAATACTTCATCAACAGGCATAGTTTTTTCTATAACCCTACGAATTTTGCCAAGCTCTTCCATTAAATTTGCTTTATTCTGCAAACGACCAGCAGTATCTACAATCAATAAATCAGTTTGTTCTTCTTTTGCCTTATTCGCAGCAATAAAAGCAACAGAAGCAGGATCAGCACCATCTTTATCTGCACGAACAACTGGCACGCTTACTGCAGACGCCCAAGTTTCAAGTTGATCAGCTGCAGCCGCACGAAAAGTATCTGCTGCAGCAAACATTACTGAACGTTTTTGGGCAATAAACAATCGCGCTAATTTACCAGCAGTAGTGGTTTTACCGGTGCCATTAACGCCGACCATCATAATAACGCTAGGATGATGCGCATCTGATTTATCTGCATTTAAGCGTCGATCAGCGTCTTCATCTACTATTTTCAATAGTTTCGTACGCAATGCTGAATGCACATCTTCTGAACTAGAAGTACCAGCAATGCGTGCATCTTTGCGTAGATCTTCTACTAATTCTTCACTAGCTCGAGAGCCAACATCGGCCATAAGAAGAGTATCTTCTACATTTTCCCAATCTTCTTCCGAAAGATGGTCCTTGCTTATGATATTAAACAATGCACGACCAAATGGATTTGCACTATGAGCCAAACGTTCGCGAAGACGTTTAATACGCGAAGAAGTACTTTCTGGCAATAATTCAGACTTTACTTCTTCATTAGGTATAACAGCTATGTTACTTTCTATCTGTTTTCCAGATTTTTTTGTTCCACGCGCTTTAGTTTTGCCTGTATCGATTGAACTATCAACGCTTTCAGGAATTACTGGTCCATGACTATTGCTGTGAATGCGCAAAATCACTGCAACTGTTACTAATAAGATGGCAATAACAACAGCCGCAGCCGCAAACCAAATTAGCATGTTCATATCCATAACCATATTCATGACATCAAGACTATGAAAGTCAAGGGACACTAGCAATACATTTCACTATTTTTTCTCATCTTTGTCACACTTCAACGTCAATATGCTTAAGTACATCTGCATCTATTACACTAATAAAAGTAGTAATAAATAGCACGAGCTATTATTACGCAAAATTTGAATTCACAAAATCATTAAGGAGGATTTTATGTCAGATCAGCCTACCGTAAATGTATACGGTGCAGATTGGTGTGGAGATTGCAAACGTGCAAAAGCTGCGCTAACCCAGTATGGTGTGGCATTCGTTTGGCACGATATTGAAACAGAAGAAGGTGCTGAAGAAAAAGCGATTGAAATTAGCAATCAAAAGCACATTCCAGTTGTTACTTTTGCGGATAATACTTTTATGGTTGAGCCATCTGCAACACAAATAAAAGCAAAACTGGAGTCACTCGGAATACTGCAATAAATATATATAACACGCATAAGTTCACACGATATTCACTTCGTCGATTGAATGTAGTATACTTGGCATTTGTTGCCCCTTTAGCTCAATTGGCAGAGCAGAGTCCTTTTAAGTCTTGGGTTGTGGGTTCGAGTCCCACAGGGGGCACTTTTTTATATCCAAATTTAGGGTAAGCGAGTAAACTGCAATAAAAAAAAACGGGGGAGTCGAAGCTCCCCCTACGAAAAATTCACTTAAGATCAAAAACGACAATCAATGCCATACTTGTTGAGAATTAGCTAATTACTTATATAACGCAATACTCAACTCGCCCAAACACTAGCATCTTGATCATCTTCAACTATATCGTGGCCTACAGGTGCTGGAGAAGAATACGTGTATTCATCATCCACAACGCCAGAATCAGCATCTGCATTAATAGCAGCAAGAACATGCTTATCCATTTTGTACTGTGGTAATACGTTCTTAATATAGCTAGTTACAGCATCTTGCATAGCAACGTCATGGCCAACTTTTTCTGCCATAAACCAACGATGATCCAACACTTCATGGAAGAACTGAGCTGGTTCAATTTGCGAACGGAACTCAGGAGGAATCATACGAACTGTTGGCTCGAAAATTTCACGCATCCAATCAGTTGCGACGATTTCCAGCTCTTCACCTTGACGCCATGTAGAAGTGCGATACGCATCCAAATCGTTCAGAAGCCTTCGAGCCTGATTCTCTTGAACGTCCAATCCAGTAAGACGAAGAAGCTTGCGGGAAGCATAACCAGCATCCACAACGCGAGGTCGAACCAAAACCCTTCGACCATCTTCTGAAGTCTTCATCTCTAACTCGTCAACATCGAAACCAAGCTCATTTAGACGATTGACACGACGTTCAATTCGCCACATCTCATCAGGACTGAACTTATCAACGTCAGTAAGCGTACTCCAAAGCGAATGATAGCGATCTACTAGACGATTTCCTATACTGATTTCATCTACTTCTGTCGGTAAAAGCTGACCGGAGCTCAAATCCATAAGCTCACCAATAATGTTGGTTCGGGCTAAATCGATATCGTATTCTCGTTGACCTTCTGTTAAACTTCCATGCAAATCACCAGTTTCTGCGTCAACTAGGAATGCAGAAAAAGCATCTGCATCTCGCAAAAACAGCACGTTGGAAAGCGATACATCGCCCCAATAGAAGCCAGAAAGATGCAAGCGCACCATAAGAACAGCAAGCGCATCGATAAGGCGCTCTGCAGTATCCGGACGCAACGTACGAGCAAATAATGCACGATATGGTAGTGAGAACTTTAAATGTTTCGTAACTAACATTGCCTCAAGCTTTTCACCATTAGCGTCATGGCGTCCTGCAACAACAGCTATAGGAGTAACTGTAGGCAACTCAAGTTTACGAAGCCTACGCAAAAGCTCATACTCACGTTCTGCAACTTGACGAGTAATTTCCTTCATTGCATACACTTCATCGCCAACGTGAACAAATCGCACAACGTGACGAGAAATACCACGCGGCAAATTCACGAATAAATCAGCAGGCCATTGAGAAAGTGGTAATTCCCAAGGCAGTGTAAACATTTTTGGATCTGAACTAGCCGCAGTAATCTTCAGTGCCTGCGGCTCTTGAGACGACGCATTCTCGTCCTGTGCAGATACCGAAGTTGCTTGCACAGCACGCGGGTCTAATTGAGGAGCGTCATTCCATTCCATAAAGTTTATTTACCAATCAAGCTCATGCCAACGATATCACTGCATTCCAGATAAACACAGCTCAACCACCGACGAATTATTGATAACAACTATATATAATAAGCGATGCATTGTAATGATGTATTATTGCACACTTATTATGCTGCTTTTTTGTGCCAAAAACGGGGTTCGCGTCATACTGCGAACCCCGCTATACCTTATACCGAAAGTTTGCTTACTAGCTCATATAAGCAGGCAAACCAACACTTTTAGTTCAAACGCAACTCCGTAGAAGGTGCGAACAGATGCATCTTAGATGGATCAATCTTGATCTTCACGGTGTCGCCAACCTTTGGAAGAGCACGTGGGTTCACGCGAATAGTAGTGAGCTTGTTTTGATCAGACATCATCGTAGATGCTTCCTCAGGAGAACCATCGGTGATGATATTGCCGTAGATATAGCCATCGGAACCGAGATCTTCCACGTTCATTACCTTCAAGGAGAACGCATTTGGATCATCGGATGTTGCCAAGCTTGCATCTTCTGGACGGAAGCCAACAATAATCTGTCCGTTATCTTCTGCAGTGAGCTTGTCAACAGCCTCAGCTGGAAGAACTATAGAATCCTCACCGATCTGAGCTCGACCGTTTACAACTGGGTGCTGATTGATATTCATGGATGGCGAGCCAATGAAGCCTGCAACGAATACATTTGCAGGGCGGTCATAAAGCTCAGTAGGAGCTCCAACCTGCTGCAATACGCCAAGCTTAATCACTGCAATGCGATCGCCCATGGTCAAAGCTTCAGTCTGATCGTGGGTAACGTACAGAGTAGTAACACCAAGCTGACGCTGCAAAGCAGCAATCTGAGTACGAGTCTGAACGCGGAGCTTAGCATCAAGGTTGGAAAGAGGCTCATCCATGAGGAAGACTTTTGGTTCACGAACAATTGCGCGACCCATAGCAACACGCTGACGCTGACCACCAGACAAAGCCTTCGGCTTACGATCCAAATACTCTGTCAAATCCAACACTTCTGCAGCTTTTTCAACACGCTTGCGAATTTCTTCCTTAGGAACACCAGCAATCTTCAAAGCAAAGCCCATGTTATCAGCAACTGTCATGTGTGGATACAGTGCATAATTCTGGAAGACCATTGCAATATCGCGATCCTTTGGCTGCATTGTAGTAACATCTTGACCGCCGATGAGGATACGTCCTTTGTTAACCTCTTCAAGACCTGCCAACATACGCAAAGTAGTTGACTTACCGCAACCAGATGGACCAACGAGTACGAGGAACTCACCATCTTTAATAGTCATGTTCAAGTCATCAACCGAAGGCTTATCGTTGCCCGGGTATATACGAGTCACATGATCAAATACAACTTCTGCCATGATATGTCCTTTCATCGGCAGGTACGTGCCGAACGATCCGTAGTGAAGGGTGTGCACTCATGACCCCAATTCCTACATCGGCGGGTATCAATCGTCCACAGTTTACTTACCTGGTCCATTGAAGGTTCTCTTCGTTGAGCCATGCCTTAATATATCATGTTTATCTTAGAAAAACAGCAAAAAATCAGTATTTTGCATAAACTCGGCGTGTCGAGTAAGACGCACAAAAGGAGAATAACTATGGATCAACAACAAGAAACAACAAATGATGAAATACAAAAATCAAATACCCCTTATAGTAAAAGCTTAATTGGCATCGTAATAGCACTAGTTATTCTTGCATTCGCTGCAGGAGCTGGGTTTATGACTTATTACAATTCAATCAATAAACCACAAGTAAAAATTGAAAATCCAACAACCAATAAGCCAGATACACAAATTGAGGATACAGCAAACTCCCAAATAGCCAAAGAGATTAAAAAACTGCCTTCTTCTGACATCCCACCGGCATCTAATTTACAAGGCGGAATTCTTCTTAGCAAGGATGGGTACGGTAAGCAAGCTGCTGGTGCTCCTACAGTTGCTACTTATTTTGATCCTTTGTGCCCTGGTTGCGGATCCTTTAATCGTACTGTTGATGAAACTTTAATTAAAATGGTTGAAGCAGGTCAAATTAACCTAGAACTTCACCCTATGTCATTCTTAAATCGTTTTAGCTCAGATCAATATTCTTATCGCGTCTCAAGCGGTATTGCTTATATCGCCTCATATGATAACGATCCAAAGCATTTGCTTCAGTTTATCAATAGCATCTTTAGTGAAAGATTCCAGCCGGAAGAAGGCGATGGATACCAAGCAACACCGAATAAAGCTCTTATTGATTTAGCTGAAGATGCTGGAGTTGCAAATAAGATTGCGAATGAAGCCTTTAACCTACACTATGTTAAGTGGCAAGAAGTTATTAATGAGAATACTCCAGAAGAAAAAGCTTTATGGAATGTTTCTGGCTCTAATAAAGGCGCTATGACAACTCCAACAGTAACAATTAATGGTAAGCTAGTAGATCTCAATGCAGCTTCTGAAAAGCAGATGGATCCTTTGGAAGCTATATTAAAGTCTTTGGGAATCGATAAAGAACATGTTGGCAAATCTGGCCATATGCCAAAAGTTACATATAAGAGCAAGCCGCTTGATTTATAAATAAAATTAAGTAATTTCTATACTAAAACGGACGTTAAGAATACACTCAACGTCCGTTTTTATTTAATAATTTATATTTCTATAATTTAGCTTATTTACAATGCAATAGGGGAACTAGTGTCAGACACTTTAGGCATCTGACCTGCAACTCCAACTTGCTTTTTATCCAAGCCAATGCAATGAAGCAGAGCATCAAGCACCTTCATTTTTTTCTCATTAATGGCATTCATATCAAGCAATTTATCGTTAATAGTTACTGTTGGAGTTGTCATAGATCCTTTATTTGAACCGCTGACATTCCACAATTCCTTACGATCAGGAGTGTATTTATTAACTAGCAGCTGCCACTTCAAATATTGGCGGTTAAAAGCTTTACTTGCAATTTCGTTTGGAATTCCAGATTTCTTAGCCAGTTTAATCAATTCTTTATTGCTTACAGGCTTATATCCCTCGCCTTCTTCCGGCTGGAATTTTTCGTTAAAAATACCATTGATAAACTGAAGCAAATGCTTTGGATCGTTATCATATGAAGCGATATAAGCAATAGCACTAGAAACACGAGTCGAGTAATGGTCAGTAGAAAGTCCATCCAAGAATGACATTGGGTGAAGTTCTAGGTTAATTTGACCTGCTTCAACCATTTTAATTAAAGTTTCATCAACAGTACGATTAAAGTTTCCGCAACCAGGGCACAAAGGATCAAAATAAGTAGCAACTGTAGGAGCACCAGCAGCTTGCTTACCGTACCCATCCTTGCTAAGAAGAATTCCATTCTTAGAATTAACACCGCTTGGACGAATACTTGGATCAATATTATCCAAATTATGATTAGATTTTGCAGATTGCTCTACTTTTTTCTGAGGCTGAACGTAAGCTGCCTGATACGCAGTAATGCCTACAGCAGCCAACATAGCCGCAACAATAATTACTACAATAACGCCGATAATTGCTTGCTGACGACGCTCACGCGCGGCACGTTCGCGATTTTCTATGGTTCTTTGTAGGCGAGTAGCAGATGAATCTCCCTGCTTATTATCACGCATCTGAATTTTAGGCATTGTTATCCTTCAACCCTTTATTTCGCATGCTAAGACTAGTTCCTAGCAGCATTCTTGCTAATGAAATAATAACCTCACCACAGTTTAGTAGATGGCATCAACGGAAAATACACATTACGTATCGTACTATTTTTATTTTTCAAATGATTTTCCAGAATAAAATAACGCACCTAATCCTAAACGGAATTTTGTAGTCCATTTAACTACAGCAAAAACAACCCATGCAACAATAAATCCTAGAGTATATCCAAATGCAGTATTTGAAAAAATATTAGGTGAGTAAGCTGGCAAAAGAATACGCAAGGATCCAACATCTATAGAAAGTAATTCAGGATTATCACCACAGAGAAATGGATATATAACAGCTCCAATACCTCCAGAAATCACAATAGCTATAACTCGTGGAAGCATGTAGACGAATCCTCGAATAATATGCCATGGCAAAGTTGCAATACGCACTACAGAATCATGACGAGGAATTATTCCATCGTTAAGTTGCCATCTTCGCAAGCTTGATGAAATACTGTAGCCGGATGTTGCACTAATCCACATAAAAACCATCGCAAAACCAATAGAATCGAGAATGCTTAAGCAAGCAATGGCTAAATGAAGAATTATACAAATCAGCAGTATCCATGTTCCTTTACGCACATAATCATGTTGATTAAGAGTATGATCAACAGAAGGCACTTCATCACTTTTAACATGAAGGGAATCGCCTGCTTCATTTTCAATATTGTCATTATCAAAAACGTTATTAGAAGCATGAATAAGTTTTGAAGATTGTGCAATACGTGAATTGTTTGAATTGTCGTTCTGTATATGCTGTAAATCGACATCGTTTAACGCATTAATTCGTGTTTTTTCATCTACACAAAATGTTTTATCGTCTTCACTATCTAATGAATGCGGCATAACAGTAGTAGAACGAACAGTTACGGTTGGCGTTTCTCCATCAGAGTTAAGATTTGTTATGCCAGCTGTACCAGCTGCATCGCAGGTACGAGAATTTGTTAGTATAGCAGTTTTTTCTTTTGTTTCACGACTCGTTTCACGCCACATTTTACGCATAGTTATGTTAGTGGCATTACGGTCAAAAGGGCGGTTCACCTCCGGCCAGGCTAAAGGATCCATAGCATCTTGACTAATTGCATTTTCTAAATCAGATAGCATGCAACGCTGTTCTCGAATCGGATTCAACGCCTTACGAAAAGCAGCCATTGTTCTAGGAGGCAACCCAGTTAAATCTGCATTGCCTGAGGCAGCACGCTCCAAAACCGCCATCATAGGCTTTGTGCCAAAAACAGGCTTACCGGTAGCCGCAAATGCAAGCACAGCAGCAACAGACCACCAATCTGTAAGTTCATCTGAATCTCCGCCTTCAATAATTTCTGGAGCAATAAAACCAGGAGTGCCCATCACTAATCCCGTGCGAGTAACATGGCTTTCACCTTCACCCATCGCAATACCAAAATCTACTAATACTGGTCCAGTAGCAGAAATCATTACATTAGTTGGTTTAATATCGCGATGAACAATACCGGCTTCATGAACTGCCTTAACAGCTTCAATAAGCTTATGCGCAAGACGCTCTAAATCATCTGCAATATAGGGCCCATTCTCATCCACGTCTTCGCGCAAATTATGTCCTTCAATCAATTCTGTCACAATAAAAGCGATTGAAGCATCTAATTCCATATCCACTATCGCGCAAACACCTGGATGATGAATCCTCTGCAAAGCCAAAGCTTCACGTTTTAAACGCATTCGAGCACGTTCCTGCTCAGAATCCTCATCTTCACTCTGTTTTGTACGAACAGAAGCACGTAATATTTTCATAGCATATTGATTGCCGCCATCGTCATTAACGCGCCAAACTGACCCCATTGCGCCGCCGCCAAGCCTAGAAATAAGCGTGTATCCGCCTACATTATTCCCTGGCTGCAAATCGAACATGCTTGTATCTTCCATACTGCATTATGTTAATGCCTTATATTGCCAAATACACAAATATAAACAACAAAAAACACGCCGTTTCTATATTCAACATCGCCGTAATTTTGTAATGACGTGGCATATGGTACACTAATCAATTGTTCTACTTAGCATGATTTGTTATGCTAACGAGAAAACATCGCCTCCTTAGCTCAGATGGCCAGAGCGGCCGCCTTGTAAGCGGCAGGTCGCCGGTTCGATCCCGGCAGGAGGCTCCATTTTTATTCCACTCGTTTCGTGAGTATTTCTTATTTTTTGTTCACATATTCCAGAACTATAGTTTTGTTATCTTTCGTATCACATATAATGACGTGAAATGATTAAAGCAGAGGGGATAGTGGCTAATTAACTATTCAAAAATAGAAAAGATTTCTATTTTTCATATACAGTGCCAATTATGGCGTATTATGAAAATGACAAATCTATATCTGCGCACATGATCATCTTTATAACAAAAAACTTTTCGCGAGTAAGAACTCGGGAACCTTCCCCCAACTCAGGGTTTCCGAGGTGAGAGTGGAGCGTCCCCCAACCAGCTCCACCTCATAGGGGGCGGGAATATCCCCTTCTCTCCCGCCCCCACTTTTATTTTGTTTTGCATTCGATTTTGAATGCCAAACTGAAGGTATAATAGAAAAGTTAGCATTATTGCGAAGGGAGTGATTGTATGGCACGTCGATGGACGCCTAGACGATTAATAGTGATGCGTCGTGCAAGAATAATCGCCTGCGTTTTATCTATATCACTCACAGCAACAAGCTTGTTTATATTTACAGCTAAAAAATCTGTTGCAATGATCGTAAATGGAAAAACGCGTATTGTAAGCACTTATTCAACAAATCCAATACGTTTATTGGAAGAACAACACGTGCCAGTAAAAACTCACGATCAAATTATTTCTTCTTCTGGAGATATTCTCACAAATCATTCTACTGTAACAGTTCGCAGTGCTTATCAAACTTCTATCACTGTAGATGGAGTAACTATACCGTTCTGGACTGTTGCAACTAGTGTCGATCAATTAATCGGCTTTTTTAAAGCTAATGCTAAGAACGCTTCACGAATTACAGTAAATTTGCAAAATATTTACGATAAACTAACTTGCGGCTTATCGATTAATAAAAAAGGTCCAATTAGCGTTATCGCTGACGGGAAAACACGCGTTGTGCAAAATGGAGACTTACCTGCGAGCGCAATTCTTGATTCTCAAGGTATAGTGCTCGGCAAGGAAGATCGCGTAAGCGTAGAAGAAGATGATGGAAATACTGTTTTACGTGTTTCTCGAGTTACTCATGGCAAAGAAACTCGTACGGTTTCATTACCTTTTGCCACACAAACTGTAGTAGATCCTAAACTTCCAGCAAATTCTCGCGTTGTACAACAAGTTGGCGTGAATGGTGAGCGGGAAGATGTTTATAACGTTACATACGTAGATGGCAAAGCAGAAAGCGCAACTCTAGTTTCGCAAAATTTGGTAAAGCCTGCAGTTAATCAAGTTATTGCTGTAGGTAAGGCTGCTCCCGCACCAATTCACAAAAATAATACAAATACACAAAAGTCAAAACAATCCAAACAACAAACAAACTCTCAACACAAAAAGCAGAATACTGAGCAGCCTGCAAAACAGGAGAAGAAAAACAGCCAACAGCAAACTCAACAAAATCAGAAAACGCAAAATCAGGCTCAAAGCAAAGACCAGAATGGTAACAATGGTGCGCAAACATCACAAACTCAACAACAAACCGCATCTGCTGCCCCCGCACCTGCAGCTAATCCACCTGCACCCGCTCCAAGCTCTAATCCCGATAGCCTTGTACATGCTACTCCAGAACAAGCTAAACTATTTGCTCAGGGCGCGGCTGCGCAAATGGGTTGGACCGGTAAAGAATGGGAAGATCTTTTATGGTTATGGAATAAGGAATCTGGATGGAGATGGAACGCAGAAAATCCTAGCTCACACGCTTATGGCATTCCTCAAGCTCTTCCTGGAAATAAAATGAGCAGCGCAGGAGCTAATTGGCATGAAGATGCCGCAATACAAATTAGCTGGGGTCTAAGTTACATTAAGGGCAAATATAAAACACCTAGTGGAGCAGTAAAGCATTCGCGCGAAATTGGCTGGTATTAAAAGGCAGCAGCGTGTTTTAACGCACTTTGGTGCAACAGATTAATTGTTACGAAATTTGGATGGTAAAACTTTGACAGAAATCAGCATTGAAAATGAAGGTCAGCTTTTAGGTGCAGCAGATATTAGACGTATTGCTGCCGAGGAAGGCATTACTCCTACCAAAAAGTTTGGTCAAAATTTCGTTATTGATCCTGGTACAGTGCGAAAAATAGTAGCGGCAGCTGGCGTTAAATCTGGCGATATCGTTATGGAGGTAGGGCCTGGTCTTGGTTCTCTTACTCTTGCAATATTGCAAACAGGAGCACAGCTTACTGCAGTAGAAATAGACCCTCCGCTAGCTCGACGATTGCCGCATACTGTAGAAGAATTTATGCCTAAAGCAATGCAAAAGTTTAATGTCATTCTAAAAGATGCTTTAACAGTAAATGCCGATGATGTTCCACAAATTGCACAGGCTAAAAAATTTACTCTTGTTGCAAACCTGCCATACAATGTTGCGACGCCTATTATTCTTACTTTGCTAGAAAAATTTAGCAACTTACAGAATTTTCTAGTTATGGTTCAAAAAGAGGTAGCAGATCGTTTATGCGCACAACCTGGGAATAAAGTATATGGCACACCAAGTGTTAAGTTGGCGTGGTACGGCAAAGCCCAACGCGCAGGGCTTATCGGTCATAATGTGTTTTGGCCAGCACCAAACGTTGATTCAGCATTAGTTTCTTTTACTCGCGATTGCACAAGCAAAGGTGACAACAATGAGCGTGAGGGAGTATTCGCTTTCATTGATGCAGCCTTCCAGCAACGACGTAAGACATTGCACGCAGCTCTTAAAAATCAAGTTCCAGAAGAAGCATATAAAAATTCTGGAATTGACCCAACTAGACGCGGCGAGACGCTTACTTGCGATGAATTTATTGCTTTGTATCGCGCATGCAAAGATTGTCAACTATAAATAAAACGCATATTTATTCGTTGAATAAATATGCAAAATAAAATATTACGCAATGAAATATTACGTATATTCTGCAGCTTGTGTAAACTTGCTGCTAACAAAGTTACAAACCACAGATCGGAAGTGAACATGACGCAAGAATACGACGAACGTATTGCTCGTAAAGCTTTCATGTATCAAAGAAAAAGATCTGTACTCACCACAGTGGGCGTAGGCCTAGGCGTCACCTTTATATTTGCTTTACTTGTGCAATTCCACGCTTTTGGTATAAATTCTGTGCGTGCTCCAAAAGATAACCCAAATTATGGTGTTCCAGCTCCATGCGCAATAATAGGAAAAGAAGGAGCCAAAGCCCCTTACGTAGATAATAGAGCTGTAGCAATCAGAGTTCTAAACGGCACAAAGTTCCGCGGTTTTGCTCGCGCTGTTGGCGAAGCTTTAAACGCTCGTGGATTTAACTTAACAGAGGTTAACAATAACAAATCAAGTAATATTAAACGAACAATCATTTACTTTGGAAAAAACGCTATTAATGAAGCTTATACAGTAAACGCTAATTTTACCGATGCAATTATGCGAATGGATGATAGAAAAGATAAGCTCGTCGATATTGTGCTTGGCTCTACTTTTAATAATCTTCGCCCTAAAGTAGATGTTCCAGCAGCAGGCGCAGCAATACATGAAGTGCAAGGATGTATAAGAGCTGACCTTATGAAAAACATTCCTAAGGCAGATCAGCATAAGGAAGTTAGATAAAAAAGAGTAGCAGTATAAAATATTTTACTGCTACTCTTTTATTTAAGTGAAGAAACTTTTACTTTTTGTACGTTTCCTCATACCATCGCTGTAATTCTTCTACAGCAATATCATGGTCTACCGGACCATTATCGAGACGGTAATCAAGCATATGCTTATAAGCCTCACCAACTATTGGACCTGGTTGCAAATGCAATAATTGCATTATTTCATTACCGTCTACATCAGGTCTAATAGCGTTAAAATCTTCCTGCTTTTTAAGCTCTTTTACGCGCTCTTCCATCTCGTCCATCGCATGCTCAAACATTAACGATTTGCGACGATTCTGAGTGGTTGCATCTGCTCTAGTAAGTCGATTCAACCGCTCATACAGATGGCCTGAATCTTTTACGTAACGACGAACTGCAGAATCAGTCCACGGTTCATCAACATACCCATGAAAACGCAAATGCAAATTCACTAATTCAGTAACATCGTCGATAAGATGATGATCAAAATGCAGTGCTTTCAAACGTTTACGAGTCATTTTTGCGCCAACAACATCATGGTGGTGGAAACTAACTTTCCCTCCATCTTCAAATTTTCGAGTTTTTGGCTTCCCAATGTCATGCAATAAAGCAGCTAGGCGCAATGTTAAATCTGGAGACGGCACTGGACCTTCTTGATCTGTTTCCAAAGCTATAGCGCGCTCAAGAACCATCATTGTGTGTTCAAAAACGTCCTTATGACGATGATGCTCGTCAATTTCAAGCTGTAAAGCTGGAATTTCCGGAAGAACACGCTGAGCTATACCAGATTCAACAAGAGCTTCTAATCCTTTACGAGGTCTGTCCGAAAGTAACATTTTAGTAATTTCGTCGCGAATTCTTTCAGCAGAAACAATATCTAACCTATCTGCCATGTCTACAATCGCTTCAGCAGTATTTGCTTCGATACTAAACCCAAGTTGCGCAACAAAACGAATTGCACGCATCATACGCAAAGGATCGTCATCAAAAGATTGACGAGGATCAACCGGGGTTCGCAACACGCCTTTAGCTAAATCACTAGCACCGCCAAAAGGATCCACAAACTCTAAATCTGGCACGCGCAACGCCATTGCGTTGACAGTAAAATCACGCCTAGAAAGATCACCTTCTAAAGTATCGCCATATTGCACTTCAGGTTTACGAGAATCTGGATCGTACACATCAGAACGATATGTAGTAATTTCAACTTTTACTTCTGTACCATCAGCACGCCGACGCATAGCTCCCAACGTGCCAAATTTACGACCCATATCCCAAAAACCATCATGTCCCCAGCGACGCAAAATATGTTCAAACTCTTCAGGTCGAGCTGATGTACAAAAATCAAGATCATGCGACACGCGATGCAGTAGCATATCTCTCACAGGACCACCAACTAATGCAAGTTCATAATGACGCTCAGCAAAAAGTCGCCCCAACTCTATAGCTTCAGGCCAAACTTCGAAGTTCTCAGTCACCCTTACCGACACCCTTTCAGCAAAAATCAATCTATATTCCAGCATACCGTTACCCCAATGCACAGCGGATTGAGTAATGTTGACTATATGATTACTCCTGCAGACTTACGACGTACGCTCGCCAAGCTTGCGGATAATCATGCCCAAAATCAAGCTGCTCCTGTTATTACGCCACTTGATTTAGCTAAAATGCATAGAAAAAAGTCTTGCCAGCAAGACAGTTGTGAAGAACAAAATGTTGTTGATATTCCGCTGTTTTCTAAGGATAACAACACTGCGCAAGACTCAGAATCGCCGGAAGATAATCTTCAAAAAACATCTTCTTTCTCAGGCGTATCTCCAGCACTTATGCCACCACGTAGACAGGCAGATACTCCTACAACTTTTGCTTCTTTAGATGCGCAAGACTTGCCAATTATTCGAGAATATTCCGCAGGCGGTTTAGTATTTGACTCTCTTGGGCGTGTCGCAATTATTGCTCGTCATTCGAGAAGCGGACACCTTGAATGGTGTCTACCAAAAGGACATATAGAAAAAGGTGAAACACCTCAAGAAACAGCAGTTCGCGAAATTCATGAGGAAACGGGTATAGTTGGCGAAGTAGTAGATTCGATTGCCACAATCGACTATTGGTTTACAGGCACAACGCATAGAGTACACAAGCTAGTGCACCATTTTGCGTTACGTTATGTAAGTGGCGACTTATCTGTATTAGGAGATCCTGATCACGAAGCAGAAGATGCGATATGGGTGAATTTTAAAGAACTTAATGCAATATTAAGCTATCCAAATGAACGTAAAATTGCATGGCTTTATGCCAAAAAAGCACATAGGCGGTCTAACAGTGAAGAAACTCACGCGTAAACATCAGACCACAAATGCGTCTACTGCTCTAAAGCAGAAATCACTTTCATACGTATTTTCTTTATTACGAATTACGTTACAGACTTGCTTAATTTCTGCACGTTTTATTTTTATATTATTCGTAGTATTTGCAACGATTTTTGCTTTTCCAACAGCAAAATATGCAGGATTAGTAAATTATGCATATGCAAACACGAAAAAAGCAGATTTATCTGACAAAACTTCTACAAGGCAAAATAAAAAACAATCTACGTATGAGAATCCGCATAGCAAGGGCATTGAAATAGATATAACTCAAGCAACGCCTGTAGTAACAGATAAAAGCGGATACCACCTTACTGCAACACTAAAAGCCGTAAAAACGGCACTTCCAGAAGGCACTTTACAACTTTCTATAAATTCCAATTACACTTTTGTTTCGCGCACGGACGTGCAAAATTGGTCGCAAGAGGAATCTCTTATACCAACTCCTCAAATTTTAGATTCCGTAAAAACTCCAAGTTTAGCTTCCGGTCACACGTGCACTCTTAGCTTTAACATACCCGCAGATAAACAAGAATTACGTTCCATCCTGAATTGGGGTCCAAAACCACTAAAAATTACGTATTTCTCACAAAATTATTCAAAATACAAATCGATACATTCTTTTTTGACAAGAGCAAATATTGGCATGCACTCAGCTAGCTTACCAGCGATGAAACTTACTGCGCTTATGCCAATATTAATTCGTACACAAAACGATTTACGCAATTTTAAAACTAATAACATTCAGCCTAGCGATCATTTAGAAACGCTACTTAGAGCCGACAAAGATAGTATTCACAACATTATTGGGAAAGCTGATTTAGCAAATAAACACTCAAAATTACAAACAATCGCAGATTTAAGCACAATACAAGCATCGCATTTAACACTCAAACCAAGCGCTTATATGCAACAATCTGGTTTTGATATCAGTGCTTATGCAGATGACAATAATGACGATTTGTATAAATCGGCAGGAATTACTAAAGAAAAATGGTCTGCAAAAAATTCGCAATCGCAGAAAAATATTACTAAAGCAAATAATTCAAAACAAACCGACTCAGCTAATCATAATTTAAATAAAGCTTATGCATGGCAAACATATGGCAAGTGGACTATTCATGCACTAGAGCAAGCAAAACGTAATGGATATGAAACTGTTATTGCAACAGACGAATTTGACAATAATGCTTCACAGTTTGCTGTTAGAAATGGCATATACGATATAGATACGCCTGCAGGGAATGTGCGAGTTTTGTCACCTCAATCAGTGCTTACTCTTCTAGCAAATGGAAAGCCTACAAGCGATAACGCAACAAGCGAACGAACTCAGGCTGGGCGCATTAATCGTTTAGTGGCACAAAGCGCGTTCTACCAAATGGAACAGCCGTATGTTGATAGGCATATTCTTATTACTTTTTCGAATAATGCATCTAATTCAAATATTGATGCTGTTATGAACGCATTAGAACAATCTCCTTGGCTGTCGTTAAGCGACTTGCAAACAATGGCAAATACGAAGCAAAATGCCTTGCCTGACTGGAAGAAAAATTCCATAATGCGTGAAATATCTCGCAACAGCTCTATAAGCGCGAATATTACTAAAACAAGACGCTCTTGCCTAAACGATTTGTCACATTCAAGGAAAGACGTTTTACGTTTTACTAAGAATATTCTCGACTATAGTGCCGCTAAGCATCCTCATAATACTGAAGGTGACGCTCAAGCACTTGCAAAGCAAACAGCCAAAACAAAAAAACTTATTAGCATAAAAGACTTAGAAAAGTATCTATTACGCTTATACGACGATATTTCGTTGCATGAATTTACCAATAATACAATCAAGCAGCAAAATTCAGCTAAAACTACTGCACACAGCAAGAAAAATAACAAGTCTTGTATAAGTAAAAATACTGCTAAGACTTTTGCAAATACACTGATGAATGGCATTCGCATAATCCCACCGCATGATATTACTGCCGTAAGCGAAACAGCAAGCATGCCTATTACGATAAGCAACACATACTCTTACCCTGTGCAAGTGTATTTATCTGCAAATACTCATGCTATGGAAATTGTTACACGCCGTAAAACTTTAGTAAAAATTCCAGCTAATAGCGAAACTCAAGTAACTTTACCGTTGAGAATTACTACATCAATTCACACAAAAGCTACTTTTGTGCTTGAAGACAATCAGCATCGCGTATTTGCAAAAGAACAGAGCACACTTATTACTAGTACACTGCAAATTAGTGATAAAAGCGGTACGATTATTATAGTATTTGCTTTCATTCTTGGTCTTCTTGGCCTTTGGAGGCAATTCCACCGTAAGAAGGATCCAGACGAATGAGTTCAGTAGGTCGAAATTCTGTAATTATGGCTAGCGGAACAGCCGCATCACGCATTACAGGTCAAATACGTACTATCTTATTAGCAGCAGCCCTTGGAACAACAGGTTTGGCAGCAAACGCATATCAAGCTGGATCTATGATTCCACAGCTAATATATACGCTTGTTTCAGGTGGAATTTTCAACGCTGTATTAGTACCGCAAATTGTTCGCACTCTCGAAAAGAAAAATGCCGAGGAACGCTTAAATAAACTTATTACATTTGCAATTCTTCTGCTTCTCGCGCTAACAGTTCTTATGTCTATAGCAACGCCTGTGCTCACTATGCTATACGCCGGCGGAAGCGCCGAAATGCAAACATTAACTTGTTCATTTACTTTATGGTGCATGCCTCAAATTTTCTTTTACGGTATTTATACAGTACTTGGGCAAGTTTTGGCAGCAAAAGAGCATTTTGCCATGTACGCGTGGAGTTCAGTTGCAGCAAATATTATTAGTTGCCTAGGCTTTGGCGTTTTTATCATCATCTTTGGTAAAGCAAATAGGATGCCACTAAGTTTTTGGAATGGCAATACTCTTTTGCTCACTGCAGGATTCTGGACTATCGGCGTAGCAGCACAAGCTTTAGTGTTATTCCTACCTCTTATAAAATGCGGAATACACTACAAGCCAAGTTTTGGTATACGAGATATCGGTTTAAGATCAATGGGCCCTGTTGCTGCATGGAGCATGGGCATTGTTATTGTTACACAAATAGTTGTAATGATTACTACGCATATAACAACAAGCGTCCCATTTGTTGCTGAAAAACGTTTAGGATTAGATCAGTTTGAAGTAGCAGGTAATGCTACTTATCAAAACGCTTACACAATGTTCCTATTGCCATACTCTTTAGTTGCAGTATCTGTTGCAACAGCAATTTTCCCTAAAATTTCACGCTCTATTGCATCTCACGATTTACATAGCGCGCGCAATGACTTAAGTGAAGCACTCAGGCATGTAAGCATAATTATGTGCTTCTTTACAGTCATTTTTATTGTTATTCCAACACCTATTTCGTTAGCTTTAATACCATCAATAAGTGTTCAAGAAGCAAACCTTATGTCCGCACCTCTAATGATGCTAGCTTTTGGCTTGCCTTTAACTAGTAGCTATTTGATTATTCAACGCACATTCTTTGCTTTTGAAGACGGTAAAAGTCCTTTTATTTTCGCAGCAGCGCAACTTTTTACTGAGCTTTTCGCTTTTATCGGTTGCATTAATGTACTGTCACCTACTTATTGGGTTACAGCTTTAGGCTCATCAGTTTCAATAAGCTACTTCTTGACTTTCCCATCACTTGTTCATATGCTTCGAAATCGTTTCAACAATGACTTAGATGATCGAAATCTTATAATTACGCATATAAAAATTATTATTGCTTCAATAGTATCTATTGTTGTTGGTTTCTTAGTGAGTAAACCGCTATTGCATGTTTTAAACTTCAATTCCCCACATATGCATGGAGTATTAAGGTGGGTATACGCAATACTTATTTGCGCAATAACAACAATTATTATTGCTGTTGTTTATCTGTCAGCACTCTTACTTTTGAGGACCAGAGAACTTGTAGATTTGTCTGCTCCAATAATTAGTAAGCTTGCCCAAAAGATTCCTGCTCTTGCTCCTCTTGCTAAAATTTTTGAAGAAACTGCAAAAAGTCAATCACAGCACGAACAGAAAAATCTTAGAATTCCGCGTAGAATACAATCCGATGCAAAATATCATGATTCTTCTAACAGCAAAAACTTCTAAGAGCGTAGTTTCATATTGAGCTTTTCCTTAAAATATGTGATTATTTGGGAAATTATTTCAATAACAGCAAAATGCTGTACATAACATGACGGCTCACCAGTACAATTATGTGTTAGTAAAAAATGTTAAGTTACTTATTGCACATGCGTAGGAAGATGAGGAACAAATGGAACCTCGGTTAGGAGATATTGTACTAAATCGATACGTATTAGTATCGCTTTTGCGCAACGAAGCAGGCTTGCAAGTATGGCAAGCCAATGACCGCATACTTACGCAGGATTGCCAGCTTTTTATTGTACGAGATTCACGTTTTTTGCCGCAAGTAAATACAATTGCATCAACCTTGGCTTTATCGCATAGCCGCAAGTTTACGCAAGTACTTCAATTACGGCATCATGATTCTGTTGCAATTATTGTTACAGCTTTAGATCGCGGTATTACTATCAATGATTATTTGGCTCTTAAAAAAGCACCTTTAAGCTACGAAGCAATAAGAACTATTGTTGCAGAAACTGCACAAGCTTTAAGCAGATTACTTGCTAGCAATATCACTCACCACGCTGTTTCTAGTGACACTGTTCGCATAAGTTCTTCAGGAATTGAGTTAGCAGATACTCCAGTAAGTCCTCTTTTGGAAGATGTGACTCAAAAAGATGATGATCAAATTCCAAGGCAAAATGTTGAACATATTGCAACTAAGCAACTTGCGTCATTGTTATACACTTTGATTACTAAAACTTCTTCTCGAATACAAGCTCGTTTTGATGCGTCTCTTCTGCCAGATAATACTCCTTCAGAATTTAGGATGATTTGCACAAGAAGCCTAGCTCCAAATAAAAATAACAACGTAATACCTATGGCGTCTATTGCAGAATTAGTAGCATTATTAGGTTCATATACGCCTTTATCGAAGCTCACAACAAAAGATATTGTGCTTGATGGTAAAACAAGTGCTGCTTCTATTAGCAATGTTCGACTTCGCGAAGCAAAAGATGATTTTATATTACCTTTGCCTGAAGGTCTTTCACAAAGTGAAGAAGAATTTGATGCACAATTAATGCAAAGAAATAATCAGGATTCTAACGATTTTTCTTCAACTAATTCAGCCAACACTATTTCAAACAATACAAATGGATCCGCTAAATTAAGTAATAGTTTCAAAAATGCTGGGAGAACATTAGGATCTCTTCTTAAAAGAAGCAACACTAACTCAGATTCTGAAGGCATTGGTAACAATAGTTTTAGTGACGAAACTAACACTAATACAGATATAGATTTTCATGATATTGCAGCAGCAGAAATGGCTAGCATTCTCGCTCCTACAGAACTTGATACAGACGATGCTCTTTTCCCAACATTGTCTGCTTCATATAAACATTTTCCTGATACTGCTACGTCTAAAAATATTTTTGATCACGCTGAAAATACAAGAAATCAAACTTCCAAAAATACTATTAACGAAACAGGCGTAGTTAGTAGTTTTGATTTTGGGCATCTTCTTACTGAAAATAATCAGCACACAGAATTAATGTCAAGACCACAAAACTTAACTTCAGAAGGCGAATCTACTGGTCGCGTTCCTGTTGTTGATTCTCACGGAAGATTTGTAGCTCCTGGAGAGGAATCAGCAAGAGCACTTAGAGACGAAATAAACAGTGACCAAAACGACGATATCCAAGAAAATGGAGCACCTTCTTTGCCGCCAAGCTTCCAGCCTCTGGAACAAGCTGCTACTTTGCACAAACAAAAGCAGAATACACAAAATAACAACACTATTGCAGATGCTAAAATTTGGTGGGGTCTTTCAACCAAAGTTATTGCTATCGGTGCTGTTTCGTTACTCCTTGTAGCTGGATTAGCTTTGGCATTACATGGTTTATTTGGAAATCATGAAAGCACAGATAGCTTCGGAAACAACGGCTCATGGGATAGCACTAGTCTAGAAAATGTTCCGTTTGGCAGCCAAGGTATTCTTCCTCAAGAAAAACAACCTGCTAAGAAAAATATGGGTCGTAAGCAAGTAAAACCTGTGCCTAAGCCTAAAATTCCTACTAATAACGTTGCTTACGAAGCTGATCGTTATCAATTCTTAAGCTTCCCGGCTAATCAAGCTGGATATGGATACTATATTCACTTAACCGAACCACAAACTGTGTATCGCTTCGTTGTTTCGATACGTTCCTCTGGAGGTCATGCATATTTGTTGGCAGATACTAAAGATGATCCAACTAAGGGAACTCAAGTAGCAGAATTTACATTCGACGAAAGTGGAACAACAGATGTAAAACTTAAGAAGATTGTAAAATCTCAAGATTTCATGCTATGGGTTCCAAAAGATAGCATGCCTAAGAACAGTTTGTACATCAATTCTGTAAAACTGTACTGAATCTCTTATAATAAGTGCTTTTAAGGAAATAAGTAATGGAAAATAAACTTCGAAAAGTTATCATAATTGGATCCGGACCTGCAGGATACACTGCTGCAATATATTTGGGTCGCGCTGGGTACAAACCACTTGTTATTGCTGGAGCTCTTACTCCAGGCGGTCAATTGATGAACACAACGGAAGTAGAGAATTATCCAGGATTCCCAGAAGGTATTTTAGGCCCTGACTTAATGGAATCTATGCAAAAACAAGCTGAAAAGTTTGGCGCAGAAGTATTGTTGAACGATGTCACTTCTGTAGACTTTAAGAGCGCTGTAAAGCTCGTTACTACCGATGACGGTATAACTTATGGGTCCGACGCAGTTATTGTCTCTACGGGTTCGCAAGTGCGCAAATTGGGTGTTCCGGGAGAACTCGAGTACTCCGGCAGAGGTGTATCTTATTGTGCAACTTGCGACGGCTTCTTCTTCCGAGGAAAACCAATTACTGTAGTTGGTGGGGGAGATTCTGCTTTTGAAGAAGCATTATTCCTCACGCGATTTGGTTCTTCTGTTACTTTAATCCACCGCAGAAATGAGTTCCGCGCTTCAAAGATTATGGTTGACAGAGCAAAAGAGAACGAAAAAATCAAATTTATTACAAATAGTGTTGTAGATGAAGTGCACGGCAACGATGTAGAAGCTACTTCACTTACTGTTCGCAATGTTATTACGGGAGAAACTCAAGAAGTTGAGTCAGCCGGATTGTTTGTGGCAATTGGTCACACTCCTGCAACAAAGTTCTTAAACGGCCAATTAAAGCTTAATGAAGATGGAACGATTGTTGTTGATGGCGCAACTACTCGCACTTCTGTTGAAGGCGTTTTTGCTGCTGGAGATGTTGTCGACAACATGTATCGTCAAGCAATTTCTGCAGCAGGAATGGGATGCAGAGCAGCTCTTGATGCTCAAACTTATCTCAACGAAAAATATAGCTAAGCATCATAATATAAACTCCAGCTTTTATATTTGTTAAATTACTAAATTTTATTATTAAAATATTATTAAAGTATTTTCGGCTGAGTAAGTTTCACGTGAAACAAGCTCAGCCGAAAAACGATTTTATCTAATAGATATATTAGTTAGCATTTAGTTATGCTGAGAACCTGGCACAGGAAGAGCAATCTTAGCATTCAACTTTGCCTCGGCTAATTCTTTATGTTTCTCTAGCAACTCATTTTCAATTTCTGAATCCGAGCTGATCGTGTCGTAAGCATTTACTTCATCCAATCTGATGTCATCATCTATGTTAGTGTTGCCAGGATTAGCATAAGTATCGAGATTGACACCGTCAAAAGTAAAATCATAAGATGGAAGCGAAGTGTAATCCCCACCAGTTGTATAATCACCCATATTCAATAATTCAACTGAAGCCTTTTTACCTGAATAAAGATTATCAAATGAGTCTAAATCACCCAAGTGATAAGAAGAAGGATTGACATAGGTATCAGAATCGACACCGTCAAGAATAGAAGCATAAGGCGGAAGCGGAGCACAATCCCCACCAGTCATATAATCACACTTGTTCAATAATTCAACTGAAACCTTTTTACCTGAATAAAGATTATCAAATGAGTCTAAACTACTCAGGTAAGAACTAGAAGGATTGGTATAAACACTATGATCAACATCATCAAAAACACATGCATGAGCACTGGATGCAAATAATCCAGAAACAACTAGCCCACAAACCACGCTTACACTAAAAGCAAAAGTTTTAGCAACTTTCTTATTTAACATATCTTTCCCTTTCTTCTATATATGCATTTTTGCAAATATTATTCACCATTTATGCGAATGAGCGTTATCTGTTTTAAATATCGGATAACACTAAACATTAGGCTATATACGAACCGATCAAAAATCAAGCATTATGCATAATATTGGATTTGATATTCCTATTTTACTTACTTCACATGCTATTCTTATACATGCCATCCTAATTACGTTGCTACTACTGAGCAACTTATTTGCACACTCCGATATTTATTTCTTAATAGTTCTTAACAGAGATGCAATTACTCGTTGCATAAATTTATTCCGTCCATAAACTGCGGAGATAGGAATATTAGCGCAATTTACTTACTGTTATATTTTGTGCTACATGCTCTTCAAATCTGGTTCTAGTTTTTACCATTCCCATCAACAAGTAAACCAATAATTCGTTGCATTTCTTCAGGAGAAGAAAATACGATTTCAATGCGACCATGATTTTCTGTGCCCTTAATAGAAACTTTGGTAGCAAAATGCTCCTCAAGCTGCTTGCGCACAGGCGAAGAAGACCACTGATTATTGCGACGCACACGCGTACGTACTGCTCCATGAGATGTATCTTCATTCTTCAACGAAACAATCTCTTCAGTACTACGAACTGACAATCCTTCTGCAATAATGCGCTTAGCTAGACTTTCCATATCTTCTGGATTTTCCAAGCCAAGTAGTGCTCGTGCGTGACCTGCAGAAAGCACGCCTGAGGCGACATGTTTTTGCACGCTAGCAGGAAGATTGAGAAGTCTTAAAGTATTAGCAATTTGTGGACGTGATTTTGATACAGACTGAGAAAGCTGAATCTGTGTTAAACCAAAATCATCTATCATCTGAGAATATGCTGCCGCTTCTTCAAGAGGATTAAGAGCAACGCGATGAAGATTTTCAAGCAATGCATCTCTTAACATATTTTCATCAGCAGTTGTGCGCACAATCGCTGGAACTGTATCAAGTTCAGCTAGCTGAGAAGCACGCCATCTTCTTTCACCCATAATAAGTTCATAATGTGCAATTTGTTCATCATTTTTATCGGCATCAACAATAGGTCGCACAACTATAGGCTGTAAAACGCCAACTTCTTTAATAGATGATGCAAGTTCTCGCAGCTCATCTTCATCAAAAATTGTTCGCGGTTGATGCGCATTAGGAACAATATCTAGCGGCTTAAGATAAGCTAAATATCCGCCTTTTACTGGCTTCAAAGGCTCATTTTTTGCGGTTTTATTCGATTTTTCAACAGCTTTATTTTTTTCGCCAAAAGCATTTTCTTCATTATTTTTTGTCTTAGATGACATAAATGTAGTCGATGCTGAATCTCCAAAAAAGAAATCCATAGGTCTAGTGACATCTCCAAGAGATGGCATAGTTGAACGTTTGTGAGAATGCTTGTTAGTATGAATTGACGGCACGGTTTCACGTGAAACATTCTTTATTTTGTTATTATTCTTATCCACATGAGGAGCAATTGAATTGCTCATACTAGGGACCTTTGTTTCATGTGAAACATTTTTTGATTGATTATTATCTTTATGTAACGTTTCACGTGAAACTTTTGCTTGTTTTTCTAATTGACTATCCACAGATTCGGATTTTTCTGTTTCATGCGAAACATTAAATTGCAAATTATTAGACGCATCGGCAAGCGCATCCTCGCCAGGCAAAGCTGGGAACAAAGCGCCTAAACCTTTACCCAGGCGAGACTTATTTCCACTCATTATTTATTCTCCTGTTGTTGTTCTTGTCGATTAGCATCTTGCTTTGCTGTAATAACAGATAATACCGTCTTAGATCTCTTCGCGATTTCTAACGCAGCTTCGCGATAAGAAATCGCTCCTGATCCATGAGGATCATAAGTAATAACACTTTGGTTAAAACTTGGCGCTTCAGGTATTTTCACAGTACGAGGGATCGTAGTCTCAAGCACAATATTTGGATAATGTTTTTTAACTTCTTGGAAAACCTCTCTGCCTAATAAAGTTCGCTTGTCAAACATAGTAACAAGCATTGTAGAAACAACTAAAATTGGATTGTAATGTTGCTGGACCAAACCAATAGTTCTTATAAGCTGTCCTAAACCTTCAAGAGCATAATACTCAGCTTGAATTGGTATAAGCATTTCACGTGCTGCACACATTGCATTAATAACTAATAAGCCAAGCGACGGAGGACAATCGATAAAAACATAATCATAGTGTTCGCTGCTATTATCAAGATATTCTTGCAAGGCATCCTTTAACAGATTATTACGATTATCCATATCTGCAAGCTCTAATTCAGCACCGCTTAAATCAATAGATGCTGGAACAACATCAAGTCCCTCAATATCTGGACAAGCATGTTTTACTTCAGCGATACTTTTTCGCCCTTCAAGAACATCGTAAACCGACAAATTACCAGAAGCATGAGGAGCATTTAATGCAGTTGATGCATTCCCCTGTGGATCCATATCAATAAGAAGTACTTTTGATCCACTCACAGCCATAGCTGCAGCAAGATTTACAGCAGAACTTGTTTTTCCTACTCCACCTTTTTGATTAGCAACAGCAATAAAACGCGTTTGCTTAGGCTTAGGATATTTCGCCTGTTCAATGGAATGAAAACGAGATGTCAAATCTGCCAATTCAATACCTAGGGAGGATTTCGAATCTCCAAAAATTCGTTGAATCGTTTCAGCAGCTGATTCCACGATGTATCACCCCCAATTAAATATGCGAAACTCTTAAAATAAAATATCGTGTTTTAAGTTTCGTCGTTTCTATGGACATAAAAAGCACAAATTTTTTTGATGTTTCACATGAAACATCAACACCTTATTCCATAACTAACTACGTATTTTTTCGATTTTTCGCACTGATTAAATCTTGCACGTTCATGAAGCTTTGCAGTAATGCTTTGCTAACAGCGATTATTTGTTGCTTAGTGAGCTTTAACAGTATTGCTCTGCAGACGTTGAGTATTTATTGCTTAAAGAACACTAGCGCCATTGCTGCTGCACACGCCATACCAGGCACTCCTACCGTACCAAAAACAACTGTGATTGGAATTAACGTATGGGAGATAGGAATTGCTTGTCGAGCAATATAAAAGCGGAACGATAGTAATAATCTTATTGACGAATACTATTTTTGCAGAAAAAGTAAGTAAAAAACTAAACTTAACTACACAACCGCTAAGTCCAAATAAGGTATAAGAGCGGAGCGCTGTCCTCATGGCTAATCGCCATTCGGCTGAGCTTGCACGGAAAGTCCACTGGACTTTCCGTCTGAACAAGCTCACGCTCCGAGTTGCTTTCGCGCGCTACGCTCTGAGCGCGAAAGCAGGTCGTCGCGCTAGTAATTCCTATCTCACACAGCCACTTCAGAAACCCGCCAGCCAAACACCAGCCCAAAACTCGCGCCACATTAAACGATAACTCGCGCAAACACAAATTTTAATTAAAAAAATTAGGCTTTATCGATTAATACGACTGTAGTCGGCTGCAAACCAGATGCAACTGGCGCTTCAAGAATGCGAGGATTTGTGCCACCAGCTTTTCGAATCATTTTTACAGCTTTTTCTACTTCTGCTTGAGCAGATTTACCTTTTAATGCTATTAATTTCCCGTGCTTATTCAATAGAGGAATAGTCCATCCAGCTAATTTCGTCATAGGAGCTACGGCTCTGCATGTTACTACATCAAACGCTGGAATTTCATGTGACTTAATTTTGTCAATAACTTCATCTGATCTGCCGTGAAATATAGTAACATTTTTTAATTTCATAAGAGCAACGCACTCACACAACCAATCAACACGACGCTCCATAGGTTCAATCAAAGTAACGTCATAATCAGGTAAGCACGCAGCTAAAACTAGACCAGGAAAACCTCCGCCACTACCTACGTCTGCAACTCTTTTATTTTTCCTACCAACTACTGCTTCTTTAATAAAAGGAACAACTGCTGCAGAATTTAATATATGCCTTTCCCAAAGAATATTCATATCTCTAGGACCGATAAGACCTCTTACTAATCCTTCTTGCTGAAGTTTCACGTGAAACAGCTTGCACTTTTCTAATGCTTCACCTAAAACTTCACTTAACAATGGGGATCCTTCTAATTCGTCCGCTACTTTTTGTGCATCTTCCTCATATTTTTTATCTAAACTAGCTTCCATATTTTCCCCAAAACAAATAAAAGAAATATAATAAAAAATAAATAAAAAGTAACACAACAAAACATTTTTTGTTTCATTGTGTTACTTTTCATTTTATTTCTCTTTTCCTTTGAAAAGAAACAATTAAATAAAAATTAATTATTCTTCAGAATATTCGCCGTCTACATCGTCAATTTCGTCAATATTTTCATCTTCAGAAGCAACTGAAGGCATGTAAACAGTTACATAGCGGTGTGGTTCTTCACCATGTGAACGGGAACGCAAACCTTCGTCACGTACAGTATCATGAACAACTTTGCGTTCAAAAGAATTCATTGGCTTCAAATTCACAGGTTCACCAGTTTCACGCACCTCATCAACAGCATCTAACGCAATATCGCGCAAATGCTGGCGCTTACGCTTTAAGAATCCATCTACATCAACTATAAGATGCGAACGATCACCGGTTTTTTGCTGAACAGCAAGACGGCTCAATTGCTGCAAGGCATCGACAACCTCACCATTGCGACCAATTAAATTCTTAATATCAGTGTCATCATCTGCAACAATCTGAATCATTGGGCGATTATTGCGCACACCCATCTCAATATCACCCTCATAATCAGCAATATCGAGTAAGCCTTCTAAATAATCTGCGGCAATATCAGCTTCTTCATTGAGTTGATCAACCGTCCTCTTCTCATCTTGTACCATTAATTACTCCTTATCGTGAGAAAATTCACGTTTTAAAAATTTCTGAAGTCTAGTTTAGCGGATAATAAAGCCAAGTTACTAACTTATTTTAAAGTCATAAAAATGACTTTATATATCCGCAAAATGTATCTAAATATTAGCGCTTTGCCACCTTACGCTTACGTTGCGGCTGCTTGCGTTGGAATCCCTCAATCTCTCTACGCTCAGCTTCTTCACGAGCTTTTTGAAGATTCTCTTCTTCAATAGAAGGCAAACCTTCGCGCTCGCGCCGAGCAGTTTCTTTTTGATAATCACGCTTTTCTTTTTCTTCAGCTGCAGGAGATCCAGGAGTTGGGAATGCATAAACCTGCCAAATTGAACGCAGCATATTTATAACATTGTTTACTAACCAGTAAACCAACATTGCAAACGGCATAGCAAACGCAGAGAAAACGTAAATCAACGGGAATCCCCACATCATGAGCTTTTGTACAGTATATTGGCTACCCTGCTTAGACTCAGGCGGAAGATTCTTACGAATATTATTGAATTGCATGTACCACATTGCAGCACACATAAGTACAACAAATATAACTATAACAATTTTACCTGCGCCAGCAGTTGTCATAAAAGTATCTGCAACACCAACCCCAAATACGCGAGTTTTAACGAATTGCTGTGCTGTTGCAATATCAAAGGCACCAAGAGCTGCATGCTTACCACGAGCAATAAAAGGAATAACGGAAAGCGTATACCAAATACTCATAAATGCAGGACCCTGAATCATCATAGGCAAGCACGAACCAGCAGGATTAGCTTTGTTATCTTGATAAAGCTTCATCATTTCACGCTGCATAGCTTCTTTACTTGCAGGGTCATTTTTACCTTTATATTTCTGCTGTATTTTCTTAACCTTAGGCGCAATAGCTTGCATTTTGCGCATGCCTTTAATGCTTTTAATAAATGCAGGGAAAATGCACGCATGCACAACTAATACCAAGAATACGATGGAAAAAACCCATGAAAAGCCAATTTCATTCATTCCAAGAAGAGTTAATAACTTGTGGAATAATGACATAATTTGAGTCATAAGCCACTCAACTGGCGTCAAGATTTTATAAAACCATCCCAAGAATCCATTATCAAGTATGAAGTTATCTTGATTAAACATTAGTTTTCCTTGTCTTCTTCAGCCAAGGGAGTTAGCCGTGGCTCTTCATGTGCCTTAGACCAAGCACATCTGTAAAAAATTGAATATTTGCGTGGCACATCATCAATACTGCAGCTTGTCCAAGGTCTACAGCGTAGAAGGCGTAATAATGCAAGAATACCACCTCTGAACGTGCCATATCTAGCAATTGCTTCAATAGCATAACGCGAACACGTAGGATAGTATCTACAGCAAGCTGGTCTATTTGCAGAAATCGTGCGCTGATACCATCTAATTGCACTAATTACAAACTTAGAGCTTAAACTTTTTTTACTACGCATAACAATAACCACCATTTACTCAAAATAATATATTTCAATTATCCTTGATTCTGATTATTCTCATGCATTTTGCAATTTTGTGTAGAACATAAATCTGCACTAATTTTGCCAAAAAGCTTTTGTATCTGGCATTGTAATGAATCAAATGAAGATTGAGCTGCAGAAGGTTTTGCTCTTAGCACCACATCACAACCTGCAGGTAATAAAGATTCATAATTTTTTGCGATTACTCGTAGACGTCTTTTTACCTTATTGCGAACTACAGCTTTCCCCACTGATTTAGATACAGCAAGACCTAGCCTCTTTACATGTTCAAATTTTTGATCATGTAAGAAGGTACCAGAAAATGCCGCGGGAGTATCACTTTCAAAACCCGTGGCAATATAATCTAAACTTGCACTTCTATCTTCGTTAAGTGTGCTCTGCACGGCTATATCGTCACGCATAATGTAATGCGCGACGATATCCCGGGAACTCACCTTGCGCCGTTTTTTTAGCACCGCAACAAAATCACGGTGGCTTTTCAGCCTTTCCATGCCTTACGACGCTACCTTAACTCAGGCAGACAGTGACTTGCGGCCCTTGGCACGACGACGATTGATTACTGCGCGACCTGCACGCGTACGCATGCGAACGCGGAAGCCGTGCTTCATGTGACGACGACGATTATTCGGCTGAAATGTCCTCTTCATAACTAATGCTCCTGTATTCAGCCATGCAAAAGCATGGCCCCGTATGAGTCAAGCTATACCAAAATACTATTACCCCTCACCAATGTTCAAAACTCCACATTTTCTTATTAAAGAATCAACATAGTCAGATATAAATAAAAATGATTTATTCACATCTCTATCATAATTTATTATACACGCAGAATCGTTGAAAAATAGCCAAATCTCAGCTTTAAACTTATCCACAAATTACACACATGTTATTCACAATTAAACAATTTCAACACGCTAGACTGTGGATAACTTCGTAGGGTCAGAGTAAACATATCTTACTGATACTTATTACACACGTGCGCTCGTAAACAGAATCAGCATTATTACATGCGCTAAATGCAAGTTTGGGGGGGGTGAAATGGCTGATACATTAGGCGATCCTACATCGCAAGCTGCTTTGGTATGGTCTAATACGCTTACTGTTTTACAGCATAATGCCCTTTTAACTGCGCGCGATAAAGGTTGGTTTGAAGGTGTTAAACCAGAAGCAATCTTTGGTACAACCATTGTTTTGTGTGTATCTAATGCTGAAACGCAACAAGCTTTGCAAAATGAATTAAATTCTCCTCTACTTACAGCATTAAAGATTTGCACTGGTAAAGATATGTTTCCTGCTTTTAGGATTGTTCCTCAATCTGAATATCAGGAAAAAACTGCACAAAGTCCTTCAAATTCTTTATCTCATCAAGCACAGAACAATACGATTTTAAATAAAGCAGTAACTGATAATACAGTTTTACCTGTTGATAATATTTCAGTTTCAGCATCTAATGATTTGCCATCAGTTACAGCTAATGATGTATCTCCTGTACAACCAGATTTTGATCATGCAACTGGAATATCTACTCTTCAACAAACTGATATTTCTACTGAACAGGCTGCACAGCAAAAAATGCCTGTCTCTGTTCAACGCGATGCAATTACACATTTAAATACGTGTGCAACTTTTGATACTTTTGTGCCTGGCGATTCAAATCGTTTTGCAAGAACTGTAGCTTTGGCAGTCGCAGAGGGTTCCGGCAGAGATTTTAATCCTTTATGTATTTATGGTGGCTCCGGTCTTGGCAAAACTCACTTGCTTAATGCAATTGGCAATTATGCTTTAGTAAAAGATTCTTCACTTAAAGTTCGTTATGTAACAAGTGAGGAATTCACTAATGAATTTATTGAAGCTCTTCAAACACCAAATCAAAGTCAAGGTCAAATTGCTGATTTTAATAGGCGATATCGTGAAGTAGATGTTCTTCTTATTGACGATATTCAGTTCCTTGGTGGAAAAGAAGCAACACTTGAACAATTCTTCCATACTTTTAATTCTTTATATCAAGCAAATAAGCGAATAGTTATAGCTTCAGATGTTGCGCCAAAAAATCTTAAGGGATTTGAAGCACGCTTAATTTCCAGATTTGAATCAGGTCTTACGGTTGATATTAAACCGCCAGATTTGGAAACGCGTATTGCAATTCTGAGAATGATGGCATCAATGAATCACTGTAATGTTCCAAGTGACGTACTTGATTTAATTGCTGAACGTTTTACGGAAAATATTCGTGAACTTGAAGGTGCATTGACACGCGTTACTGCTGTAGCATCTTTAAGTAATCAGCCTGTTAGTAAAGCTTTAGCTGAACAAGCATTACAAGATTTCTTTGCTACAGATATTGAAGTAAGACCAACTGACATCATTAGTCAAGTAGCTCAGTATTTCCACATGACTTTTGATGAACTTGTTGGTCGTCAGCGCACAAAGAATGTTGCACTCGCTCGTCAAATTGCAATGTATCTTGCAAGAGAAATGACAAGCATGAGTTTGGTTGATATTGGCGAAGTTTTTGGCGGTAGGGATCATACTACAGTTATGCATGCTTATACTCGAGTAAGTGGCGAGATGCAAGAAAAGCAAGAAATTTATAACTACGTCATGGAATTAACTGTTCGTTTAAAACAAAATCCTGTTGAGCGTAGAAAGTAAACTTATTTTCCACATATTTATGAAGAAATGTTTAAAAGTTTATAAAAAGTTATCCACATACTTAATAACAAATGTGGGTAAAAGCTGAGCATAACTCGTGGAAAACGCCGCTTAAAAATGTTATTAAGTTGTTTATAAGGCATTTAAAAATGTGGAAACTTTAAAAAATAGAAAAAGCTGTGGATAAGTTGCCTACTTATCCACATTGTTGTTCTTGCGTTATCCACATCTTTTAATTGTTAATAAGTCTTTTAAAAAGCGATTTTTAACCACTTTTCCACATATACACAGTCTTTATTACTGCTTTTATTTATTACTTACTTAATAAGAAAAATAACAATTGCAAAAGCAATGTAATCATTTAAAAATATTTTTTATAGGCAACATCATACTGTAGAATAAATGCAGACTTTACAGAAAAGAGGAAGCATGAAAGTAGAAGTCAACTCTGCATCATTTGCTGATGCTGTAGCTTGGACTACACGCGTAATTGACGCACGCCCTGCAAACCCTATTCTTGCAGGCTTAAAGATTGAAGCAGCAAATGGCACATTGCAACTTTCTGCATTCAACTATCAAATTTCTAGCTGCCATCACATTGAAGCTGGTGTTGACGAAGAGGGAAGCATACTTATTCTAGGCAAATTGATGGCAGATATTACTAAGTCTCTTCCTGCAGAAAAAACTTATCTAAAATCTGAAAATAATACTTTGACTATTACTTCCGGAAAATCAACATTTACTCTGCAACTTATGCCTCTTGGAGAATATCCTGATTTGCCTAAATTGCCTAATAAATTAGGTCAGGTTGATGCACCAACATTTATTCAAGCTGTAAACCAAGCATCTGTTTCTACATCTAGAGAAGAAAATAGACCGGTCTTAACTGGAATTAGGATCCAATTTGAAGATGACACCGTTACTATGACTTCTACTGATAGATTCCGTCTATCTAGATCTACTTTTAAGTGGACACCAGAACATAATGACATTCATTCAACCACTCTTACTCGTGGGTCATTACTAAGAGATATTGCTCATTCTCTTGACGATCATCAAAATGTTATTATTCATTTTAACGAGGAAGATAAGTCACTTTTAGGTTTTGAAAATTCCGGTCGTACAAGTACTTCACAAATAATTGATGGAGAATTCCCTTCTGTAGATCGACTATTTGTAGATGAATATCCTATTCACGCAATTATTAATAAACAATTATTGATAAATGCAATTAAGCGAGTATCTTTAGTCGCCGAAAGAAATGCTCCTATTCGAATGATTTTTTCAAATCAGGAGTTAACTTTGAGTGCTGGTACTGCTGACGAATCACAAGCAAAAGAAGTACTTGATATCGATATGGATGGAGAAGACATAACTGTTGCCTTTAATCCAAACTATTTACTTGAAGGTTTAGGAGCTATTCCAGAGCCATTTGTTCATATGAAAATGGCAACAGCTGTAAAACCTGTTGAATTTAATGGTCAGCAGGAATCAGATGGTGATGAATCAACAGATTATCGCTATTTGCTTGTTCCTATGCGTTTTAATAATTAATATTGTTGCGATATTGCATTGTATTTTAGATTATTTTTTGATGTACAATGTAATATCGCATTTTTCTTTTAAAACTATTAAGAAAGGGTAATTAAGCAATGTATATTTCGCGAATTGCCCTTGATACATTTCGTTCTTGGAACCATATAATTTGTGATTTTAAACCTGGAATAAATGTTATATATGGCAATAATGGTTTAGGGAAAACCAATATTGTAGAAGCATTAGAAGTTACTGGTACTGGAATAAGTCACAGAACATCTTCAACATTGCCTCTTATTAAAAAGGGCTATGAAAAATCAATAATAAGAATAAATACAATTAATAACGAAATAAATTATAAAAAAGATGAAACAAATACTGATTTAAATAATATTTCATCTTTAGAAAGTAATTTAGATAAAACAACTTATGAAATAGACCTTTACTTAAAAGGTTCTAATAGAGCACATATAAATTCTGGTAAAGCATTATATGTTAAAGACATTATTGGATTATTGCCAATAGTTTCTTTTACTCCAAGAGACCAATTTCTTATAATTGGTGATCCTAATGTTAGGCGTACTTTTATCGATCAAGCTGGATCTTTGTTAGTACCAAATTATGTGCAACTATTGCAAGAATTTAAACATATTTCTAAACAGCGTGCTGCACTGTTAAAAAATATTAGAGATTATTCATACAAAAATCAGACAGTTTCATTATCCGGATTAGAAATTTGGACTGGTAAATTTATTGAAAGTGGTATTAACTTAACAAAAGCACGACAAGAAACTGTGCAAATTATTAATAAATATTTCAAAAATATAATTAAATCTTTTACTAATGAAGAGAATACGGGAATAATATATGTTCCTTCTTTTGAAGAAGTATTATTTGAAAAAAATAGTGAGGAAAATGTTGAAAATAAAAACGAGCTTTTTTCTAAAATAAGTGAGCATTTTCAACGTATTTATGAGGGAGAACTAGCTAGAGGATGCAATCTTATTGGCCCTCATCGTGATGATATTGACTTTGTTATTAATAATATTTCTGCTAAAGATTTTGCTTCGAATGGTGAATCTTGGACAATTGCAATAGCTTCAAAAATGGCATTATGCAAGGCCTTAGAAGAAAAAAATAATAATAAACCTATTGTTATTCTCGATGATGTATTTGCACAACTTGATGAAAATAGGCGCATAAGAATATTAAATTTTGCACTTAATCAAGGTCAAGTTTTTATTACTACTTCTTCTCTTAGCGACATTCCTAATAAAGAATATATTAAAAAAACAAATCTTATAAATATTGGAGAACTATTAGAAAAAAATAATGAAATTAATAATTTCAGTGAAGAGCATAATAATATTTTGCTTGATGTAATAGAACAAAGAAAAAATAAGCAGGAGGAAAAATAATGATTCCTGTTAATATTCTTTTAAAAATTGATACTCGAAAATTACCTGCAATTATTTTTGATCCTATTAATAAAAAAGCTGAACGCGAAAATAATCGTGAAAAAATTGCAGAACAAGCTTGGGAAAATTTTGGAAAACCTGGTAGAGATCCTAAATCATTCTGTGGTATTTTAAAAAATTTTGCTTCTACAAGTAACTGGAATAGTCAACTTTCTATAGCAAAATTACGTTCTTCTTGGCATAAAGTAGTAGGGGAAAGTATTGCAAAACATTGTGAAATAAGTCAAGTTGTAAATGGTGTGCTTATTGTTCGTGCTCAATCAACAGTTTGGGCAACTCAACTTTCTTATTTAATTCCACAATTAAAAGAAAAAATTAATAATAACCTTGAAAATATTGAAATAAAAGAAATTAAAGTTATTGGTCCAACAACGAGTGGATTAGGATTTTTAAGAAATAAATTTTAATAATAGTATTATATTTTTTTAAAAATAGTAAAAATGCCTCTTTCTGAAGAGAGGTCATAGTATGTGTGTAGAATGTCATGTATTATGGCTAAAACGCTAGAATCCCCTTTTATGTGCTTTCTAGCATGTGTTGGCTCTATAAATGCCTTTTGATATGAGGCAATTTGTGAAGGGACCTAAAGTGGCAAACACGGAAGATAATTCGATGGATAATGCCGTCGAAGAGCATAAACTTGATGATGCTCAACTCGATGATTCACTTGCTCCTGAACATTATGATGCGAGTGACCTTCGCGTTCTAGAAGGATTAGAGGCAGTTCGTATTAGACCAGGTATGTATATTGGTTCTACTGGTCCTCGTGGATTGCATCATTTGGTTTATGAGATTGTTGATAATTCTGTTGATGAAGCTTTGGCAGGATATGCTTCGCATATTGAAGTAACAATTTTGCCTGATAATGCTATTCGTGTTGTCGACGATGGTCGAGGTATCCCAGTAGATGAAGTGCCAGGCGAAGGTGTTTCTGGTGTTGAAACAGTTATGACTAAGCTTCACGCTGGCGGTAAGTTTGGTGGCGGCGGTTATGCTGTTTCTGGTGGTTTACACGGTGTAGGTATTTCTGTTGTTAATGCACTTTCTACTCGTGTAGAAATTGAGGTTCGTCGTCAAGGATTCCACTGGACTCAAACTTATGTTGATCAGCATCCAACTGCTCCTTTGGCAAAAGGTGAGCCAATGGCAGAAGGAGAATCTACTGGAACTTCTGTGACTTTCTGGCCAGACGGAACAATTTTTGAAACAACAGTTTATGATTTTGAAACCTTGCGTTCTCGCTTCCAACAGATGGCTTTCTTAAATAAGGGTTTGAAGATTTCTTTAACTGATTTACGTAAGCCAGATGAAGCTGGAGATGAAGTTGCAGGTGATTCTGAATCTTCTAGTGAAGAAAAGCATAGAAGTGTAAGCTACCAGTATGAGCATGGTATTAAAGACTATGTTGATTACTTAGTTAAATCTCGAAAAGCTGTTCCAGTAGAGCCAGATGTTATTGACTTTGAGGCTGAAGATCTTGAAATTGGTATTTCTGCGGAAATTGCTATGCAATGGACTGTTGCTTATTCTGAAGCAGTTCACACTTTTGCTAATACTATTTCAACTACTGAAGGCGGTACTCACGAAGAAGGATTCCGTGCAGCGCTTACTACTTTAGTTAATCGTTATGCTCGCGAAAAGAATATTTTAAAAGAGAAAGATACTAATCTTTCTGGTGATGACGTTCGCGAAGGCTTAACAGCAGTTGTTTCAGTAAAGCTTACAACTCCACAGTTTGAAGGTCAGACTAAAACAAAGCTTGGAAATTCTGAAGCTAAGACTTTTGTACAAAGAGTTATGACTGAAAAGCTTGGAGATTGGTTTGATGCTCATCCAAATGAAGCAAAAAATATTATTCAAAAAGCTATAGAAGCTTCTCGTGCTCGACTTGCTGCTAAAAAAGCTCGCGAAAATACTCGTCGCAAGTCTATTTTTGAAACTGCTGGAATGCCAGATAAGTTGAAGGATTGCCAGTCAAGTAATCCTGAGGAATGTGAATTATTCATAGTCGAGGGTGATTCTGCAGGTGGCTCAGCAATTCAAGGTCGCGATCCTATTACGCAAGCAATTTTGCCTTTGCGCGGTAAGATTTTGAATACTGAACGCGCTTCAATTGACAGAATGATGAAGTCTGAAACTATTGAATCCTTAATTACTGCTGTTGGTGGTGGTTATGGAGAAGACTTCGATTTAAGCAAGGTTCGATATCACAAAGTCATTATTATGGCTGATGCTGATGTCGACGGCGCTCATATTGCTACTTTGAATTTGACACTATTCTTCCGCTATATGCGTCCTATGATTACTGCAGGATACGTTTATGTTGCTATGCCACCTTTGTACCGTTTGAAGTGGAGCAAGGGAGCACATGACTTTGTTTATACGGATGCTGAGCGAGACAGAGTTTTGGCAGAAGGTAAAGCTGCTGGTCGTCAACTTCCTAAAGGTGAAGGTATTCAGCGATACAAGGGCTTGGGTGAGATGAGTTATCAGGAGTTGTGGGAAACAACAATGGATCCTGAACATCGTATTTTGAAGCAAATTCATATTGAAGATGCTGCTCGAGCTGATGAAACATTCTCTATGCTTATGGGCGATGAAGTAGAGCCTCGTAGACTCTTTATTCAAAGAAATGCTCATGATGCAAGGTTTATTGACGCTTAAAAGTATTAATTTATTCGAAAAGATAAAAAGAAAAAACTTTAATTTTTATAAGATTAAGAAGGAATTGAAGTGGTAGACGAAATAAATTCCGCTCGTGATGATGCTGAGCGAGATCAGCTTCCAGATGGTTCTATGGAACCACAGAGCCCTCAGGAAGCAGATAATACTGATTATGGCTTAATGAAGGGTGCTCGCGTAAAGAACATGGATTTGCAGCAGGAAATGCGCGAATCTTATTTAGCTTACGCATTATCTGTTATTGTTGAGCGTGCTTTACCAGATGTTCGTGATGGTTTAAAGCCTGTTCACCGTCGTGTTATTTATGCAATGTATGATGGAGGATACAGGCCTGATCGCGGATATAACAAGTGTTCTCGCGTTGTCGGTGATGTTATGGGTAAGTATCACCCTCATGGTGATTCTGCTATCTATGACACTTTAGTGCGTATGGCTCAGTCTTGGTCAATGCGCTATATGCTTGTTGATGGTCAAGGAAACTTTGGTTCTCCTGGTGATGATCCTGCAGCAGCAATGCGTTATACGGAATGCCGTATGGCACCGTTGGCTATGGAAATGGTACGAGATATCGATAAAGACACCGTTGATTTCCTGCCAAATTATGATGGTAAAACTCAAGAGCCTACGGTTTTGCCAGCTCGTTTCCCGAATCTTTTAGTTAATGGTTCTGCTGGTATTGCTGTTGGTATGGCAACCAATATTCCACCTCATAATATGCGTGAAGTGGCTGATGGTGTGCACTGGGCGTTGAATCATCCTGATGCAAGCAAGGAAGAACTTCTTGAAGCTTTAATTCAGCGAATTAAAGGACCTGATTTCCCTACTGGAGCAACAATCTTAGGTCATAAGGGAATTGAGCAAGCCTATCGTACAGGTCGTGGCTTAATTACGATGCGAGCAGTAGTTAATACTGAGGAAATTAAGGGACGTATGTGCTTGGTTGTTACCGAGCTTCCATACCAAGTTAATCCTGATCGCTTAGCTGCTTCTATTCGTGAAGCTGTACGAGATGGCAAAATTCAAGGTATTGCAGATATGCGCGACGAAACGTCTGGTCGTACTGGTCAGCGTTTGGTTCTTGTTCTTAAGCGCGATGCTGTTCCAAAAGTTGTTTTAAATAACTTGTATAAGCATTCGCAATTGCAGCAAACTTTCGGCGCAAATATGCTTGCTTTGGTTGATGGTGTTCCTAGAACTTTGAGCTTGGATGCGTTTATTCGTCATTGGGTAACCCATCAGCTTGAAGTAATTGATAGGCGTACACGTTACTTAAAGCGTGAAGCTGAAGAGCGAGATCATATTTTGCAAGGCTATTTGAAAGCTTTGGATATGATTGATGAAGTTGTGGCTTTAATTCGTTCATCTAAAGATGTTGAAACTGCTCGTACTGGTTTAATGAATTTGCTTGATGTTGATGAAGTTCAAGCGGATGCTATTCTTGCAATGCAACTTCGTAGACTTGCAGCTTTGGAACGTCAGAAGATTCTCGACGAGCATGAAGATTTGATGATTAAAATTGCTGATTACAACGATATTTTGGCAAGCCCAGAACGTCAGCGCAAAATTGTTGGCGATGAACTGGATGAAATTGTTGCAAAATATGGTGATGATCGCAGAACTAAGATTCTTCCATTCTCTGGTGAAATGAATGTTGAAGATCTTATTGCTGAAGAAAACGTTGTTGTAACAGTAACTCGCGCAGGTTATATTAAGCGTACTAAGGCAGACGAGTATCGTGCTCAACACCGCGGTGGTAAAGGTATTAAGGGTGCAAAGCTTCGTGAAGATGATGTAGTTGATCACTTCTTCTTAACTTCTACACACAATTGGTTGCTCTTCTTTACTAATCGTGGTCGAGTTTATCGTCTGAAAGCCTACGAACTTCCAGAAGGATCTCGCGATTCTAAAGGTCAGCATGTTGCTAATTTGTTGCAATTTGCTCCTGGAGAAACAATTCAAGCAGTGTTATCAATTCCAAATTATGATGTCGCTAAATACTTGGTATTGGCAACTCGTTCTGGAAAAGTTAAGAAAACTGCATTGCAAGAGTATGATTCTCCACGTCAAGGCGGTTTGATTGCTGTACGTTTGATGGCAAATGAAGAAACAGGTGAACCTGTTGATGAGCTTATTGGTGCAGCTTTGTGTAATTCAGAAGACGACATTATTCTTGTTTCTAAGCTTGGAATGAGTTTGAAGTTTAGAGCAGATGATGAACAACTTCGACCAATGGGTCGTCAGACTGCCGGCGTTCAGGGTATGAGATTCCGTGAAGGTGACGAATTACTTGATATGGACGTTGTTGCAGCAGAAACTAGTAAAGATCTTCTTGTTGTTACTAATGAAGGTTTTGCTAAGCGAACTGCTATTGAAGAGTATCGTTTGCAAGGAAGAAACGGCTACGGTGTTAAAGCTGTTCAACTTGCAGAGGGTCGTGGTTCATTAGTTGGAGCTTTGATTGTTGAAGAAACAGATCAAGTAATGGCAATTATGAAGTCCGGTAAGGTAATTCGTTCTGACGTTAACGAAGTGAAGCGTACTGGTAGAACAACTCAAGGCGTAACCTTAGCTAAGCCGGATAAAGGCGATGAAATTATTTCTATTGCCCGTAATGAAGAAACGGATGACGAAGAAAATCAATTAGAAGAAAAAGAAGCTACTTCAGAAAATGAGGAAGCTTAAGAAACTTCTTATACGGAATAATATTAATAATATTATTTCTTAAAAATTTGAGAGTACTAATAAAAACTGTTCTAGTCTGTTTTTATTGGTACTCTCATTGGTATAATGGCACTGATTATAAGCAAATTAATAAGAGAAGGAACACTGAGATGAGCGAAAATTTTGAGCCATCGCAAAATCCGATGAATATGAATGAGGAATCTGCAAGATTTTTGTCTAATGACACAGAATTATCTGCAGAAAAAATGGTTCCTTCTAAGGAAGCTAATTATTCAAGTGAAGAAAATAATTTTGATGAAGTATCTGGTAATTCTTCTTTAGGAAATATTGTTAAAAATTCATCATCTTCTGGACGTGTTAGTGGTAGTTCCAATACGTATCGTCGTACAATTGGTGGCGTTGCTTCATCTATTTCCAATAAAACAAACGCAACAAAATCAGGACGTGTTCCGCGTGCTCGTCGTATGAGTCTTTCTTTAGTAAGAGTAGATGCATGGTCTGTAGCAAAAGTAACATTCCTTCTAAGTGTTGCAGGAGGAATTATTCAAGTTATTGCTGCAGGTTTAGTGTGGTTGTTCTTGAATATGATTGGTGTATTTGATCAAGTAACGCAGATTGTTTCTTCTACTGGTTTGGATAGTAACGGTTTTAATCTTGCAGATGTGTTCTCACTTCCAACAGTATTAAGTGCTGTAACTATTTTTTCAATTGTAGAAATAATTATAATAACCGTATTATCTGCAATAATTGCCCTTCTATATAACGTTGTTGGTTCATTAGTTGGAGGAATTCACATTACTTTAGGTGACGACTGATAGTGTGAATAATTTAGTTTTGGATAATAAAATTCCCACTGTTTACTACGAAGCAGTGGGAATTTTTTATAAGAAAAATAAGAAATTAGCGTTTTACTAGTTCGTCACGAATATCTTGTAACAGTTGAATAGTTTTTTCTTCGCGCTCTTTTCTTTTTTCTTCTTCAGTTTTTTCATGTTCAATTTGCAACAAATCTGCACCAATTTCACGTAATTTATTAATAGGTAAAACAATGCAGAAATAAACTGCTGTAGCAACAATAAGGAAATTCAATAATGCTCCAATTACTGCGCCAAAAGAAATTGTTGCACCATTCATACTAATAGTTAGAACGCCATTAAGTTCTGGCTTTCCGCAAATCATTGCGATAAGAGGATTAATAATATAATTAACTATCGTTGTTACTACTGCAGTTACTGCACTACCCATAACAACACCGACAGCCATATCGATTACGCTGCCTCGTAAAATAAATTTTTTAAATCCTTTTATCATTAGTATTTTCTTCCCTTTATACATTATTGAATATTAGATTGTGAGTTAGAATCTAGTACTTGTTCTTCGTAAGTAGATTTGTCATCATTTCTGTTGTCAATATATAAATTATGTCGCTGGAACGAGCGCAAAATTGTAACAGAAAGTAGTGGATATATAATTGCTGCAGCTAATACATCCGTAGGGAAATGAGCAGCGACAATAATACGTGAAACAGCAACTATAACAACAAGAATTGCGCTAAAAAGTAATCCAAATTGAACTGACGATGGTTTATTAATGTAAAGAATTAACATTGCCATAACGCAAACTGCTACAGCTGCTGAAGTATGACCACTTGGGAAACTTGGATCAGGTGGTAATTTAATATTCAAACCAATGTACGGACGCGGACGATTTACAGCAAATTTAACTGCAAAAATGTAAATCATAGGAAGAAGCGAAATTAAAAGTTGAATTATTGTCATCTTCCAATTTTTATTTATAAATAATGAAAGCGCTGCTAATAAAACAAGTATTGCTATGCAACCCTTAGTTGAAAAAACTAAAGCTAATATTTTTGAAATACTGAGAATTACAGAGGGAACACTCTTGTGGAACCAGGAGACTATGGATGATTCATAAGTACGCTCTTTACTCGTAACTAGTAGTGCTTTTCCTAAGCACGGAATAACAACTGCGAGTAATAGTGTAAAAATAGTAGCGGAATTTCTAGTGAAAACCGATAATCCGCTGTGATTACTGTTATTTTTCTGCATCATACTTGTTAAGATTACACGCACAATGATGTAAATGCACGTTGGAGAGTACGAAATAATATGTATAAAAAAGAAAATATATTAGAAGAAAAGCGTGTGGTAGTTGAACACCGTACCCGGTGACGAGTACTATGATGAACAGATAGAAAGGGTTTACCATGAGCGTGTTTGACCGATTTGAGAAGAGCGTGGAAGGTGCAATGAACGGCGTCTTCGCAAAATTCGGCTCCAAAGATTTGCAGCCAGTCGATTTTTCGAGTGCTTTGGAACGTGAAATTGACGCTGAAGCCATGCCTATTGGCAGAGATCACACAGTTGCTCCAAATGAGTATCGTTTTAAGCTGAGTACGCCTGATTTTGATCATATTGAACAATGGGGCAGTGAGGCATTAGCTAATGAGCTTGCAGATAATCTTACTCAATATGCTAAGAGTCAGCATTATGCTTTCGTAGGACCTGTAGTTGTTATTTTTGAAGAGGATTTGGAATTAACTAAAGGTAATTTCCATTTGACATCTGAATCTGTTCAGGGTAATGCTGTTCCTGTTACCACAGACGATCAGCAACAGAATCATCCTATGCTTGAAATTAATGGTAACCAGTACCTGCTTACAAAGGATCGTACTATTTTAGGACGTGGGTCTGGTTGCGATATTGTAATAGATGATCCAGGTATTTCTCGTCATCATCTTGGTATTGATATAACTCCTGACGGTGTTATTGCTCGTGATCTTGGATCTACTAATGGTACATATGTAGAAGGTCATCAGGTTCCTGCAGCAACATTGGTTGATGGCAACACTATTACTATTGGTCGTACGCGTATTCTTTATTGGGCATCGTCTCAAGACCAGGAGTAGTAAGTATTTCCGAGCTAGGAGACGATAACGCGCATGATGTTCACTGAATTAACGTTTGCAATACTTAAGTATGGCTTTCTAGTCTTACTCTGGATTTTTGTATGGTGCGCTATCCGTTCGCTTCGCTGCGATATTGAAGTATTTAGTCCTAAAAAATCTCGTTTTTGGAAGAAAAGTTCTCGTCGTAATTCTCGTGAAGCAAAGTTTTCACAAGTCATGCAAGTGCGTGAGACGCCAGTATTTACCAAAGCAGAAAATCAAGAAAATACATCCGGTTCTCCAACTTTGTTAGTTGTTATTGATGGACCTTTGGCAGGATCTTCATTCCCATTGAACGCTGCTGGTGTGACTCTTGGTCGTGCTGCTTCTAATACGGTCGTCTTAAACGATGAATTTGTATCTTCACACCATGCTCGTGTTTATTTTAATCAATCAGTTAATTCTTGGGTTCTTGAAGATTTAGGCAGCACAAATGGAACCATGATTGGTCATAATCGTGTTACTGAGCCTGTTATATTAGCTCCGCGTACTTCTGTGCGAATCGGCGCAACAATGTTTGAATTGAGGTAACAAATGAAACAAATCAATTCAAATAACGAAGAAGAAATTCAGACCGCAGTTACTGGGCAAATAGAAAAAATATCATCTATAACAGATAAAAATGATATTAAAGAAAATCGCGCAAATTCTGTAGAAAAAATACTTTTTATGTATGCTACGGCTGTCAGTGATGTTGGAACTGTTCGTAGTAATAATCAAGATTCTGCATTTGCTGGTGAACATTTAGCTGCAATTTGCGACGGAATGGGTGGTCATGCTGGAGGAGATACAGCTTCTACTATAGCGATTCGTTCTCTTGCACATATTGAACAAGATTCAAGACCGCATGATGTTAAAACTGTTTCTTCAATGATGGAAACATCGATTATGGCTGCTCATGATGCGATTGTTGGTAAAGCTAAGCGTGAGCGCCGTCTTGCTGGAATGGGAACGACAGTGACTGCAGTAACTCTTGTAAGAGGATACTGGGTTCTGGCTCATTTAGGTGATTCTAGAGCGTATCTACTAAGAGATAATCATCTTATGCGCATGACTACTGATCATAGTTATGTTCAGCATTTGATTGATACAGGTCATATTACGCCTGAAGAAGCGCGAAATCATCCTCAACGGAATGTTGTTATGCGAGTATTAGGTGATTTTGATATAGATCCTCGTCCTGATATTGCTTTGCGTTCAGCTCATCCTTCTGACCGTTGGCTTCTTTGCTCTGATGGATTGTGTGGAGTTCTTGAAGATTCAACTATTCAAGATGTGATGAGTAGTATTTCTAATCAAGAAGAATGCGCTCAAAAATTAGTATCTATGGCACTTCGTGCTGGTAGTACAGATAATGTTACAGCCGTTATTGCAGATGCAACGCTTGCACTTGATGCTGATGCATTTGATCTTCCGCATCAAACTCCACTTATTGGAGGAGCTGCAAGTAAGGATCTCGAGTCAATTGCAGATATCGTAAATAAAGCAGTAGCTTCAGCACCGGCATTGCGCGAAGATAAGAATTCACCAGCTCAACGAGCAGCCGCGCTAGCTCAAGATGATGATAATTCTAAAAATCCAGATGAAGGAACAATATCTATTACAAGAATTGTGCAACCTTCACACATTCGTGAAGAAGTTGGAGAATTACATACACCTGACACTAATGAGATTCCTATAGTCAAAAAAAAGAATGGTAAAGTTTCAACGGATCCTCATGATCCAGATGTTGCTCGTGCTGTCAAACATGAGCAGGATGAGGCACATCGTGCTCATTCATTGAGGCGCAGGTGGACTCGCATAGGCATATCTTTGGGAATATTGTTAGTATTATTTGTTATTTCTGGAGTAGGCTACGGAGTATATGCGTGGACTCAAACGCAATATTATATTGGAAAAGACAGTAACAAAGTTGTTATCTACCAAGGAGTGCCAACAAATATTTTCGGTATTGCATTATCTCATGAAGTGGAATCTACTGACATCCCTGTTAATAAACTAGATAGATCTTGGCAGGATCAATTAAAAGAAGGCATTAGTTTTGGCAGCTTAGTTGAGGCTCGTGGTCATGCTTCGTTAATTCGTCGAGAAATGCGTGCACGAGAACAAGAAAAACTTAATGAACAGAATCAAAAGAAATTAGAAAATAAAATAAATAAAAATAAAGATAATGCGAAGCAGGGGGGTAAAACCTCATGAATATGATTGCTACGCGTATCAGACAGATAGCATTGTTGCTTTTTGCAACGTTGCTTTCTGGCATGGCATTTTTACAGATGTTTTTCCGTATTGACGGTTATATTTCTGCTAATTATGCAGCAATGTTGATTCTCGTTATGGCACTGTTTTTCGTATTTTGGGGTGTTCTTCTTGTTAAACAGCCATATGCAAGTCAAGCTATTTTACCTTGTATTATGCTTTTAACTGCAATTGGAACAGTTCTTATAGCTAGAATTGATAGGCAAAATAATACAAATGTTGCAATAAAACAAATGGTGTGGATTTGTGCGGCACTGGTATTATCAATTATTTTCGTTATTCTTTTGAATGATTATCGCATTTTAAGGCGTTTTTCTTATGTGAATATGGTCATAGGCTTGATTCTTTTGCTTTCACCTATGGTTCCTGGATTAGGTAAAGAAATTGGTGGAGCAAGAATTTGGATAGGTTTTGGTGATCACACAGTGCAGCCAGGAGAGTTTGCTAAGCTTTTCCTGTCGTTCTTCTTTGCAGCGTATCTGTTTAATCATCGTGATCGACTTGCTGTAGGTGGAAATAAAGTTTTGGGAATTCACCTTCCTCGCTTACAAGACATGGGACCTATTGCTTTAGTATGGGCCGCATCAATGGGCGTGCTCGTTATTCAGCATGATCTTGGAACGTCATTGATGTTCTTCGCAATGTTTGTGTCAATGTTGTATGTTGCAACAGGTCGCAGAGGGTGGATTGCTGTTGGAGGTATTGCTTTTGTAGCTGGATGCTTGATGGCAGTAAAGTTATTCGCACATGTGCAATATCGTGTGGATTCGTGGCTTCATCCATTTGATAATGCGGTCTATAATCGTTTCCCTGGTGGCTCAGCGCAAATTGTATCTGGATTGTTTGGTTTGGCTGCTGGAGGAACAACCGGAACAGGTTTAGGACAAGGTCATCCTTCTATAACACCGCTAGCTAATTCTGATTTTATTTATGCTTCTGTTGGTGAAGAGCTTGGTCTTACTGGGCTTCTAGCCGTATTGGTTTTGTATTTAATTATTATTGCATCTGGAATGATTACTGCAATGAAAATTAAAGATGGCTTTGGAAAATTATTAGCTTCAGGGCTTGTTTTTACTATGGCTTTCCAAGTGTTTACTGTTGTTGGTGGAATTACTTTGGTTATTCCATTAACCGGTTTAACTTTGCCGTATATGGCAGCTGGAGGCTCTTCTTTAGTGGCAAATTATTTGCTTGCATCTTTGCTTATTGTTATTTCTCACGCTGCAAATAAACCTGAATCTGCTCCTGTTTCAGATACTTTCCAATACGCTGCCTTAGCAGCGTTGCGCGAGCGTGAATTGCGAGAGCGAGCTAATACGAATACAAATAATAGCGAATATAACAATACAGATTATGAAAATAATATAGATGCTTCTGCTGTTATTTCCTCTTCAGAGAGAGGTGATAACAATGAATAAAAGTCTTAGAGAACTTTTTACTGCAGTATTGGTACTTTTTGTAATACTTGGTATTTCAAGTACAATTATTACTTCTATTAAAGCGAATGCTCTAAATTCTGATCCTCGAAATCGCAGAGCTTTATACCATGAGTTTGGTGCTCCACGTGGAGCAATACTTACATCAGATGGCACAGTTATAGCGAAATCTGAACCATCTAAAGATGCTTTTGTGTATCAACGTCAGTATTCTAACGGATTAGTATATGCTCCAGTTACTGGATATTTTTCTATTAGCCAGCGTGCAGATAGAGGAATTGAAGCTTCTCGCAATAGCTTATTAAGTGGAGAATCAGACGCTCTGTTCTGGCAAAAATTCCGTTCATTATTTACTGGAGCAACTAATCGCGGAGCTTCTATAGAGACGTCAATTGATTCACGCTTGCAAAATCTTGCTTACAATCTTCTTAAAGGCAAAGACGCAGCTTTAGTTGCAATTGAGCCAAAAACCGGAAGAATTCGCGCCATGGTAAGCACTCCAAGTTATGATCCGAATGATCTTGCTCTTCACAATATTAATGAAGTAAATAAATCGTATGAGAGAATAACATCAGATGTGTCAAATCCTATGCTGAATCGTGCTGTTTCTGAGCTTTATGCTCCTGGCTCTACGTTCAAAACTGTTGTTGCAGCAGCAGCATTAGAATCTGGAAAATACAAGCCTGATACGAAAATACCTGCTGGTGCGAGCTATGTTTTGCCTGGAACCAAGACGTCTCTTACAAATGTCACTTACCAAGCGAATGGCGTTGATGGAAAAATATCTTTTGAGGATGCTTTAGCATATTCGTCTAATACTGCTTTTGCTCAATTGGGTAATTCTTTAGGATCTGACGTAATTGTAAAGCAAGCAAGAAAGTTTGGATTCTTCGATTCGCTGTCTATTGATGGTTCTGATTCTACTGGATTCCCAATGCGATCCGTGAAATCTACTTTTTCTATTAAGCCAACTCCAGATAGACTAGCTCTGGAATCAATAGGTCAAGGTGATGCTAAGGTTACACCTTTGCAAAATGCTATGATTGCGGCAGCTATTGCAAATAATGGAACATTGATGAAGCCTACTCTTGTTGATTGTGTAAGATCTAGTGATTTGTCAGTATTGTCACAAACTAGACCAACCGTTATGAACCAAGTAATGAGTAGTGACAGTGCATCTAAATTAACTTCTATGATGCAGGCTGTTGTTACAAAAGAAAATCCTAATCTTGCTTTACCTAATATTCATGTTGCTGCTAAAACAGGTACTGCACAGATTGGAATGTATAATCAAGCTGCTAATGGTTGGATTATTGGATTTGCTCCTGCTGAAAATCCTAGAATAGCTATAGCAGTTATAGTACATAACACAAGTACATTTGGTAGTTACGCGGCAGGACCTATTATGCGACAAGTGATGGAGGAGGCGCTTAAACAATGAAACTCGTTGAAGGACAGTTAGTTCATCATCGTTATAGACTTGATCGCCGCCTTGCTCAAGGCGGTATGGGAGAAGTTTGGAAAGGCTTTGATATTCAACTTGGGCGAATTGTTGCCATTAAGGCGTTACGCACAGATACCGTAAACGTTGAAGCAAAATTACGTCGTCTTCGTGCTGAAGCGCATAATTCTGCCAATTTAGCGCATCCTAATATTGCAGCATTATTTGATTATTATGAGCATGATGGTATTGGATTCTTAATTATGGAATATGTGCCAAGTAAATCATTGGCAGATTTGTATCATAAAGAAAAAATAATTGATCCTACTAAGTTACTTCCTATTCTTATTCAAACAGCTCGAGGGCTTTTTGTAGCTCATTCTCATGGTGTAATTCATCGCGATGTAAAACCTGCAAATATTATGGTTTCTGATACTGGCAATGTGAAAATCACAGATTTTGGCGTGTCATATTCCAGCGACCAAGAACAAATCACTCAAGATGGCATGGTAGTTGGAACAGCTCAATATATTTCTCCAGAACAAGCGCAAGGTGAGCAAGCTACTGCACAATCTGATATTTATTCGTTAGGTGTTGTGGCATATGAAGGCTTGTGTGGACATCGTCCATTTACTGGAGCAACGCCGGTAGATATTGCTGCTGCACATGTTAATGATCCTGTGCCACCTTTGCCAGAAAATGTTGATTTGCAATTGCAACAGTTTATTATGTCTATGCTTGCAAAGAATCCAAAAGATCGTCCAAAAGATGCATTAGTCGTGTCGAAAGTATTATCTCGTATTGAGCGCAGACTGTTAGATCAAGAAACAGCCTTCAACAATACAACAGGAGTACTTTCTACAAATTTGCGACAACGAAGATGTATTAAAAGTATGCCGCAAAGCCAAGTAAATATTATTAATATTTTTAATACCAATGATCGCAAGGAGCAGCAATGAATACCACAATGCCCACCTCATTAGCGAATGGTCGATACGAATTAGGGGAGCTTATTGGCCGTGGCGGCATGGCAGAAGTGCGTGTTGCTGTTGATAAGCGCTTAGGTCGTACAGTTGCTGTGAAAATTATGCGTTCCGATTTAGCGAACGATGAGATTTTCCTTTCGCGATTCCGCAGGGAAGCGCATGCCATTGCGCAGATGAACAATCCTAATATTGTGAATATTTATGATTCTGGAGAAGAATCTGTTATAGCAGAAAATGGCTTAGAAGAGCGTTTACCGTATCTTGTAATGGAATACATTAAAGGTAAAACATTACGCGATATTCTAAAAATGAATGGAGCTTTAAGTCAGAGAGACGCTGAACAAGTTATGCTTGGAGTGCTCAATGCTTTAGAGTATTCGCACAGAATGGGTATTATTCACCGCGATATTAAGCCTGGAAATATTATGATTTCTGAACAAGGCTTAGTAAAAGTCATGGATTTTGGAATAGCTAGAGCTCTTGATGATTCTGCAACAACTATGACACAGTCTCAAGGTGTTGTTGGAACAGCACAATATTTGTCTCCAGAGCAGGCTCGTGGTGAACAAGTAGATATGCGCTCTGATTTGTATTCTGCAGGGTGTGTGCTGTATGAAATGCTAACTGGACGTCCTCCTTTTATTGGAGATTCAGCTGTTGCCATCGCATATCAGCATGTTTCGGAAGTGGCGACACCTCTTAGCACACTTGTTCCAGGCATGCCTGCTATGTGGGACAAGATTTGTGCTAAAGCAATGGCAAAAGATAGACAAAATAGATATGCCACAGCATCAGAGTTTAAGAATGACATTCTAGCGTTTATGAACGGTGGAGTGCCTGTTGCAGCAGCGTTTAATCCATTGACTGATTTAGCTAATATGAAGGCGCGTAAGCAGGCTGAACAGAATGCTGCAACTATGGCTATGGGCATGACAGATGGTGCTGCAACTCAATCGTTTAATCCTATTACTGGTCAAGTTGAATCTGCAAATATTGCATTTTCTCCTAGCACGCGCGCGTCACAAAGAGCAACAATGCAAGCGCAACGTCGTAAACGAGTAGTAATCGGATCTATAGTTGGAGTATTAGTAACAGTATTAGTTCTTCTGGGTGTGCTGTTTATGCTCAACCGAAGTCGTGCTACTGGAGATGTTGTAGTTCCAACATTTATGGAGACAACAACGCAGGATGCTGCTCGTGAAAAGTTGCGTGCACTTGGTTTGGTTCCAGATATTCGTGAAGATGATCATTCTTCTCAACCTGAGGGAACTTTTACTAAGCAATCACCGCGTGGAGGTGAGCATGTTGCTTCTGGATCCAAGGTGACTGTATGGTTCTCGGTTGGACCACAATCAACTCGCGTGCCAGATGTAAGTGGTAAAACGCAAGAAGCTGCTCGTAAAATGCTTGAGCGTGCTGGGTTTAAGATTGCTAATGTTCGAGTAGAAGATAGTGCAGATATTAAGAAAGATCATGTAACTCGCACAGATCCTGACGCAGATTCGTTTGCTGATAAGGGTACATTAATTACTTTATATATTGCATCCGGCTTAACTAAAATTCCTGACGGTCTTGTTGGTCAAAGCAAAGACATTGTGGTTAGCCAATTAGAGAATTTTGGTTTTACTACGGATGTAGTTAAGGAAGATTCAGATAATGTGCCTGAAGGTTCTGTAACTCGACTAAATCCGTCGTCTGGTTCCTCTGTTAAACCACACAGCTCTATTACTGTGTACGTTTCTCAAGGTGCTTCGAAAGTTGAAGTTCCTAGTATAGATCTTGGTACTGTTACCTTCAAACAGGCGAAGAAAATACTTGAAGCAAAAGGTTTGAGAGTAGTATCTGATTCAATGGCAAAAGATGACGATATAGTCATGAGCATGTCTGAGGAAGCAGGAAGCAAGGTTGAGAAGGGCAAAGCGATTACATTAGTTACACGTCCAAGCCTTGGTTCTTCGTCTGATTCAGACTGATTTAGATTTGTGTTAGATTAAGTCTGTAAAAATAATGTATATGCTGCTTGTTCTACAAGAAAAGTAGAGCAAGCAGCATTTTTGTATCTCTAATGTTTGTATCTCTAATAAAATCCATATATTACTTATAAAAATTGATGCGTGAAAATAGATCTGCAAAAATAGACTTATATTAGGTTGCAAAGTATGTGATAAAACGAAAAAATAGCTGTTTAAGATATGTTTGTTTATTTAGACATAGTTTTATAGCAATGCGTTATTTTATGTGTTTCTATAGGCTTTTATTTTATTAATATAAACAAAAGGCGACTGCACTTCATACGCAATCGCCTTAAATGTTTTTATTTTGTAAGTTTTAAAGCAATCGTAAGAATATTTAAAACTTACTACTTAACCCGTTATCATACAGTTGTTGAGTAATTAGACATCTGCTGAAGGAATGGAATTGTAGATGCGGCCCAAGGGAAAATCCACTGGAATAATGCTAATACAATGAAGAAATAAATCAGAATCGAAAGAATCCAACGAATCGCTGTAATACCTGGTTGTATGCGCAAAAGACCGCCAAAAATGCTTGCATCAGGCTTTTTCTTTAATCCAGAATGAATAGCGCGAAGTTCTGGCCATTGCCAAGCGATTGCTCCTGCTGCGAAAATCATCACATACACTAATAAAACAACCACCATAACTGGCACTAGTGAAGAAAGATGAGAAACTAGAGATTGTTGCTCATTGTTAATAAACTTCACTTTTCCTTGCTCATCAATAGTAGAAAGTTCTTTTGGAATGCCATCGCTAATCTTTGCCCAATAAGCGAATTTTGCGTAGCTAATCCAGCGATGAGTTGCAGCAGTATACTTAGGTTCGCAAGTTGTAAGAGTAAGCATACGTTTTGTTGGTTTCTCACCAGGATGATCAGGATTTGCATCAATAACTTCACCGTGATCTGGTGTAACAATCTTGTAAGAAGTGTACTTATAGACGAACCAATAATCCTTTGTACGAACTACTATTGCGTCGCCAGGCTTCAGTAAGTCTACATCTCCCAATGGCTGACCATAACCATTTCGGTGACCTGCTACTGCGAAATTACCTATTGCGCCAGGCATTTGTGTGGTTGGATAATGACCTAAACCACGCTTGCTTAAGATGTCTGGCGTAATGCCTTCTACAACATTTCGTTCCCACTGATTTCCAAAACGTGGTATGTATAAACGAGCTACAAGGTCTTCAGACTTTGGTTTGCTTAAAGCAGGTGGGTCAGTATTCTGTGGTAAAGCAATCTTCGTTTTATCGCCAGTTTTTGGGTTTTGCCAAGATATTGCTTGACGCGCCTCTACTTGAGTGTGCTCAGCCTGCTCTCCAGTCCACCACATTTGCCATGCAATGTACAATGCGCAAATAACTGCAAAAGCTATCAACAGTTCGCCAATAATTCCAGCGGCTTGCCACCAGAAATTCGAGCTGCTACGCTTCGTTTTTCCTTCCTGCATATTAGCAGATTGCATAGTGTGCTACTCCTTTATTGATGTATGAAGACTTTGCAACATATTTTATTTGTTTAGCACTTTAGGAACTGTTGCGTACCTTAATGGTTGCAACAAGGCCGATGCTTCGGGGAATCGCAGATTATTCTTTTTCTCCACTTTCCATCCTAATCCAAACGAACTTACATACTCCTTGTAGGTGTGTATGGCCGGTGAATTGTTTAGAGCATCAACCATGCTATCCATTGGACCAATAGCAGATATTTTATACGGTGGCGAGTACTGATGACCTTGCAACATAAGAACGTTACCAATACAAACAACTGCGGAGTTAAATAATACTCGCTGATCCTGAATAGTTATTGCTTCTGCTCCGCCGCGCCACAAAGCATTTACTACAGCTTCAATATCTTGCTGGTGGATTACGTAATCATTAATATTTCCGGATGTTCCGGAACCATTAACTGCGCCTTTCCATAGAGGAGAGTCGTTAAGAGTTACAACAATTCCAGGTCCTTCAAGTTTTGGAAGTACGGTACTACTTCCAGTATCAGAAGATTCTTTTCCTTCACTAGTGCTGCTGCCGAGCGTTTTATTAAGTAAATTAATTTTAGAATCTAAAGATTTTATATCTTCTCGTAAATTTTTTGTGCGCTGCGAATTTCTTTCAACCATTTGACTCGTATTAGAAGTCACAAAAGCAGAGCGGTTTACGCGCAAATTAAGAACGAATAAATAGCCGGTAAGAAATACTGCAACGGCAACAGCAAAACTGCTTAACAGCGAGTGTTGAGCACGATGTTTCCCAGTTCTCTTAGCCATATTTTATCTTCATCCTTCACGCGTTCGAGTGTAACCACTATTATAGCGTGTAGCCGATTGATTGGAGAGTTACAGTTATGGCTGATGAAGAATTGCACACGACTGCAGCTGACGACGCTGCAAAGAAGAGCGATACGTCAAATGAGAATACTTATGGCGTTCCTATGGACGAAGTTGAAGCAGTGTTGAATGCTACTGCGGATAAAGCAACGCTTTCTCCACAGATTCAGCAAATGATGCAGAGACAAGCTGAAAATAGGCGACGTGTCGAAGAAAGCATTAAAGGCACAAAAGCTAATGCTGCATGGTTTGTGCCGCTGTTCTGCACATTAATGGTCGTTGGATTAATTTGGGCTGTTGTTTATTATTTGAACCCTGTGCTTCCAATTCCTGGAATTGGTGCATGGAATTTAGTTATTGCATTAGTAATAGTAATGACTGGATTCATTATGACAATGTGGTGGCGTTAGTCTGTAAAACAAACTGTTTAATATGTTTTAAAAGTAGCTATGCAAATGTTGCGTAGCTACTTTTTTGTTGCTGCTACTGCTCGAATAAGTATGTGATTTTTATTGTTATCAGTTGTTGCAATAATTCTTGTATTTCCGCCATCTTGTAGGTTTAATTTTTTGCGCAATGCTTCTACAGATATTGGAAAGTTACGAGTAACAATATTTGCATGAGTAATATCAGCAAAAGTTTGTTTTATTTCTCGTTTATTCATGCTGCATATATTTTCAATTTTCCATGTCTTTCCTGGAAATTCTGAGTAGTATTCTTCCGATACGTAAACATGACTATTCGCACTGATTTGTTGTATATTGTATTGAGTTTCTAACACTGAAAAACAACCAGCTTTCATGATTGCTGCATTTGGCTCATAAACGTATTGCGACCATTCTGGCCAGTTATTTATATCTAAAATTTCATCTTTTTTATTATTTTCTTCTCTATTATTTAAAACATTTGATTCAGGCTGTATTGACACCTGATTTGTTGAAGTATTGTAAGTTGCTTGTATAACAGTTATCTGATCATCGTTTGCACAATATACTGGTACTTTTGTGTGCTGAGAGTTACTGAGTATTATCAATAGTTCCTTGCACTCGTTATTATGTGCGACTATATGTACGGCTTCTACGTTGCCACTGAAATCACTAACTGTTTTGTGCCAATCAAGCATTGGAGAAAGTTTAATAATCACTATTTCTGCTTTAGTGAGCAACTGATTTTTAAGATCTAATACGTTTGGAATGCAATCTTCAATAGCGTATGTGCGAGATCCTTGTTTGTTACGGCGAGCTGGATCGACGTATATTACCGTTGACTTAGGAATATTTTTGAGTGCATCAAGGCTATTGTTGTTGTAGCACTTTACGTTTGTAATACCAAGTGCATTCATATTGTGATGTGCAATGCTAGAAAGTTCGTTTTGCTGTTCAATACAAATAACAGAATCGAAAACTTCAGACATTATTGTGCAATCAACGCCAAAGCCGCCAGTAAGATCCACAAGTGTGCTACTAAAATTTTCTGAATTTAATTTGTTGAGTAATTCTTTTGCAACATTTGCCTTGTATTGTGCTGTTGATTGAGAAGAACACTGTTCCATAGAAATATGCGCAGGGTATATAACTTCGTTGCAGGAAGCCCATTTTGGCAGTTTTTGTTGCGCAATCTGTCTACCTGCTATTTGGTTAATTGCAAACGGTATGTCGATATTCGCGTTGCGTGGAGCTTTAAGAGCAGCTTTGCTTGGCGACAATTGTGCGTTTTCTTTAATAAAAGTGAGTGTAGAAGCGTTTGCTGGTTCTATTGTTTTTGGAACTTGAAGTGTAGACATGAATCTCATTCCTTATGGAGGTGTAGAAAATTTTAGAGCAAGTAAATTTTAAAATTATGTAGTTGATAGTTTAGTCCACAAAAAACTTAAATTGTGGATAACTCTTATACACTTGTGCACAGGTTCACAAAAGGCAAGTTATCAACGTTTGTGATTAACTATGTGGATAACTTATATAGTTGTCACCAATTTAGGCACAACTTATACACAATCCTGTGCACATTGGTGGAAAACTACACGTGTGTAATTTAATAAATCATGCCTTCAAACAAAACATTGCACAAGCAGTGAGAATAGCAAATAGTGATACAAAATATACTAAGAAACGCGTATTAAACGAAGCTTTTTTAAGTAGCGGATTTTGTACTCCGAGCAATGCTGCAATTGCAGTACCTGAAATTAAGCCTCCAACGTGTGATTGCCAAGCGATATTAGGTACAATAATTGGCATAGCGAGAGTAATAGCAATCCAAATAATTGTTCCTCGCATGTTTTCTCCTAGTCGCCATTGTGCTACGAGAAGTGCACCTATAAGCCCCATAATAGCTCCCGAAGCACCGTATGAAGCAACGAACCAATTATTAGTGAGTTTGCACCATACGATATCAGCTACGCTTCCGCCAAAGCCGGATATTAAATACAATCCAAAAAACTTCCATTTACCGAAGAATCGTTCTAATTCAACTCCGAGCGACCAAAGACATAGCATATTGAAGAAAATATGGGTTAAATTTGGTGCGTGAACAAACATTGATGTGAACCAAGTCCAAGGTGTTTGTAACGCAGTAATTGGAAGAAACGCAGTATAGCTTATTAGAGTCGAATAATAATTTGGATATGCAAAGTTTAGTACCATTTCCAATATCCAAATAAAAATGCATGAATATACTAAAATGGCTGTGGTTGTGTTAAAACGAAGTCTTATATTATTTAAAATATTTTTAATATCAAAGTTGTGCATATGCTTATGATATCGGTTTTACTTCACAAATTTAATCAATAACATTATTTAAAAAAGATGCAACTCTGAAGAAAAGCAACTATGATAGTTATTACGCGACAAAAAGCGGTATAGATTGTTGACTTGGACGAGCAGGTCAGCTTAACCGGAAAGGAGCCATCATGGAGAACAGATCCTCTGGCGGTTGGAAGTTCTTTGCACTGCTCTTCGGAGCACTGCTCGCAGGTATTGCTGCGTTGTATGTGTACAAGCAGCATAATCCTGATTATGACCCTTGGGAGGAACCATGGGAGAACAGTTCTTCGCCAATTGACCTAGGGTTAGAAAAAGAAGAGAAAGAAGCTAACGATACTCCTGCCGCTGAGGCATAAGTGACATTTGCTTTATACAGTCCAAAATAAAGGCGATTGCGTATATTCGTAGTCGCCTTTATTTGTAATTACTAAAGAATTGTTGCAAACAAAAGCGTTTGCCTTACATGCAATTTAACTAAAATCTACACAAAAAGGCGGAAACTGATTAACAGCCTCCGCCTTTTATGTAATTTACGCAGCAGTATTACTTAATTGCATGCTTGCGCTTTTTGAAACGCAGTTTGCCCAAGGAGAACGATCCAACGGAGGTTGCAATGAACAACGACAGTAATGCTGCATATTGCGTTGCAGAACCTGTTGCTGCTAATAGATTTTTTGACGCATTATTTTGTTCAGTGTGCGATGCGTTAGAAGTGCTATTTGCAGACTGGTTGTTTCTTTTATTTTCGTTATTACCGATATTTTTAGCGGAACAATCACAATTGCAAGCAGGCGAAGTATCGTTATTTTGTTGATCTTTTTGATTTTGTGTGCCGGCATTATTTGGCATAGTTTGAACGTAAATAATATTCGGCTTGTCTGGAACATTTGAGTGATCTGGATTTGCAGGCTTTTGTGGTTCTGGATCTGTTTGTGTTCCAGTATCAGTGGTTTCTGGCGTATCTGTCACTGTATCTGTGCCAGTGCCAGTGCCAGTGTCGGTTGTTTCCGGTGTATCAGTTTGCGTGCCGGTATCGGTGGTTGTTTGCTTATTGTATTGAACATAATAAACATCATCTTTAATATTGACAGTAGTAGAAGCTTTTTCTACTGGCATAACACTATATCCCTTAATTTGAGGAAGTGTAAACTTCTCAAAAACAGCTTTAGACCAAGGGCTTAACACTTTATTGCCTTTGCTATCAGTTTTAAGAGTACGATGAATCTCTCTTTTGCGAATAATAGTATATTCTGGCTCGCCCGGCTGATCGTGAACTGTTATAGTTTGCGTAATAGTTTTTTTGTATTTTACTTCTTCAATAACAAATGATGCGTTAGCTGTTAAATGAGCGTCATTGTAGCTGTTTTTGAACTTGTCGAAAATGGTATCTGTAATTACGTATTTTTTATTATCTTTCTTTTCTTTTTCTTTTATCCAGTTATTGACTTTTTTCTGAGCTTCCGCAAGAACAACGTTTCGTTGTGCATCTTTATTTGAAGCATCAATGCTTGTGCTGTAGTAGACTACTGGCATTTTGATAGTTGCAAAAGGAGCTTTTTTATCGTCATAATCTTTGCGAGAATGATAGAGGCGCACACAATGGTGGAATCCACTTATATTTTTTATTTCCTTAACAAAGGGTCCATCAGTTATGAAAATTGCGCCGATTCCTGATCTGTTATAAGGCCCTTGTTCTTCTCCTTGTGCCATATTATTGATAATTTTAATAAACAGTGGACTATTCTTATAACTTGTAACAGACTTCCAATCTTTAGCTATTAATGTACCGGTAAGTTTTGAAAACATTCTGTTCATATTGACATCGTGATTAAGCTGCCACTTACCTAAACCAGAGAAGTCTTCGAGATTATAGTTAGAAATAAACATCTGTTGCATATTAGTAACGTTTTTAACATTCCAGTTAGCAAGTGGAGATAAATCTCTTATGTCTGCAGCATAGAACATATCTTTCATAATCGTTACTTTAGCAGTGTTCCAATTCTTCAATGGTTCTACTGATCTCAACTCATAGCATTGTGCAAGCATGCTGTCCATTGTTGTGACATTGTCGGTTTTCCATTTGCTCAAGAATCCAAAATCTTTATCTGGCACTATTTTTAATCCGTTGAATACATAATCCATGTTCGTTACTTTAGAAGTATTCCAGCTAGATAAGTTAGGAAGATCTACCAAAACATAGCATTGAGAAAATAGTTCTTCTAAACTAGTAACAGTACTTACATCCCAATTCTCTATGCCTTTTATAGTTTGAAGTTCCCCATTGTCAAAGAATGTTCTATGTAAACCAGTAATTCTACCTGTATGTAAATTAGCAAGATCAATATGTGTAAGCTTTGTGCTTGCAAACAAATAACTTAAGTTAGTGTCAGGCATATTAACAGGATTGCCATTATGAGAAATAGCAATAGTTTTAGTGTTATTTGTAGTGTCAGTTTGATTTTTATCAATTAATCCAGATAAAGTGTTCTCTGCAATGCTTAAGCTAGTAACACCTTTGTACTTGCTTCCATTAGTTGTATCATCTTTAAGATCTGCAAGCGTTGGAACAACTACATGCTTTTTATCGCCATTGTAAGATTCAATGGTCGCGCTTGTGCTATTTACTGTAACAGTCCATTTACTTACGTCAACTTTGCCGTAAATATTTTCGTCTAATGGTTTAAGAGATTGTAGTTCAGTGTTATTTGTTTGAGTTGTGCTTCTATCAGTTTGTTTCAGGGGGGGGGTATTCGTTTGTTTATTATTTTGTGACTGTTGCGTTGACTGCGCAGTTGCGCGAGAAGTTAAAGCAAAGCTGTTTGCTGCAAAACTAAACAAAAGCGCGAGAGCGCATATAACTGCTGTAATTATGTATGAATACGATAAGCGTATACTCTTCTTCTTCATAAAACCTTCTTTAATAAAGCACGCAACTAAAGGCATGCGAATATTGTTGAAAATACATTGCTATTCTAGGAGTTATTAGTGTCAAATGGTAGGTGCATGCAAAATAAAATAACAATATTTACAATTTCTTCAAAAGATTAAAAATAAAAATATATGCATAAATAACGTAACTATGCAAATAAATAACACTACGAAATAAATAACACTACGAAATAAATAACACTACGAAAAGCAGTAGTGAGTTTAGAAACAATAACGCCTGCGGAAGTACAAAACTCACGCAGGCGTTATTATGTATTGCTATTAGAGAATACTTAATTACTCAGCAACAGGTGTTGGAAGAGCACCAGTGTGCCAAATGCGATCGAGGTAATCTTCGATAGAGCGGTCAGAAGAGAAGTAACCAGAGTTGGCTACATTCAAGACTGCCATGCGAGCCCACTTCATTGGATCGCGGTAAGTTTCCTCAATCTGAGCCTGAATATCCATGTAAGAGCTGAAGTCAGCCATTGCCATGAAGTAATCATGGGTAAGCCAATCGTTAACGAGTGGCTCATACACGCTCTTGTCGCCGTTGGAGAAGGTGCCGTCAGCAACCATATCCACAGCAGTCTTCAAGCGAGGATCAGACTCATAGTACTTACGGGAGCCGCCGTGATCATAGCCTTCAGCGTAGAGCTTCTCAACCTCGTCAACGGTCATGCCGAAGAGGAAGAAGTTCTCAGCGCCAACGCGCTCACGAATCTCAACGTTTGCACCATCGAGAGTACCAACAGTCAAAGCACCGTTCAAAGCGAACTTCATGTTACCGGTACCGGAAGCTTCCTTACCAGCCTGAGAAATCTGCTCATCCAAATCGGTGGCAGGAATCAAGTTCATAGCAAGTTCAATGTTGTAGTTCTCTGGGAAGAACACTGCAAGCTTGCCCTTGCATGCTGGATCGTTGTTTACAACGCGAGCAACATTGTTAATGAGCTGAATCGTAAGCTTTGCCATAGCATAGCCTGGAGCGGACTTAGCGCCGAAGAACACGGTGCGTGGAAGCATCTTGTCAACGTCGATTGTGCCATTCTTGATTCCAGCGTATGTGGAGATAACCTGGAGGATCTTCATGGACTGGCGCTTGTACTCGTGCAAACGCTTAACAATGGTGTTAAACATAGTGTCTGGGTTGATTTCAAAGCCATACTTCTGCTTTGCGAAATCAACGAAGGCAAGCTTGTTCTGCTTCTTAACTTCGGCAAACTTCTTAACGAATGCCTTGTCGTCAGCCAATGGCTTCAAACCTTCAAGAAGCTCCAAATCACCCTGCCATGCGTCGGTGCCCAAGCCCTCAGTGATAAGAGCAGACATGCGTGGGTTGCTCAAGCGCACGAAGCGACGAGGAGTTACGCCGTTAGTAACGTTCTTGAACTTATCTGGGTAAACGCTGGAGAAGTCCTTCAAAGTGACATCCTTCAACAACTCAGAGTGAAGCTCAGCAACACCGTTAACGTAAGAACCGCCGTAGGTAGCCAAGTAAGCCATGCGAACTACAGCACCTTCGCCATTTTCGTCAGCGTCGGTAGCGATGCGCATGCGCTCAACCTGATCCTCAGCAACGCCCTTACCGCGAAGCTCGTTGCGGAACTGCTCGCTAATGCCCTGAATGATCTCAAGGTGGCGTGGCAAAAGTTCGCCGATAAGCTTGGCTGGCCAAACTTCCAAAGCTTCTGGAAGCAAGGTGTGGCAAGTGTAGTTGAAGGTCTTGGTGGTGATACCCCAAGCGGTGTTCCAATCGTAGCCGTACTCGTCCATAAGAACGCGCATAAGCTCTGGAATGCCGATAACTGGGTGAGTATCGTTCAACTGGAAGTTAATCTTGCTTGGGAAGGTGGTGAGATCCGGCTTATCCTGACCTGGGTAGAATACGCGGATAGCATCATGAATAGAAGCAGCTACGAAGAAGTACTGCTGCTCAAGACGCAAAGCCTTACCTTCTGGAGTGGAATCTTCTGGGTAAAGAATCTTAGAAATGTTTTCCGCTGCAACCTGTGGCTTAACAGCGTCCAAGTACTCGGACTTGTTGAAGGTGAGCAAATCAAACTCGTCGTAAGACTTAGCAGTCCACAAACGAAGAGTGTTTACGCGACCAGAATTATAACCTGGAACCATGTAGTCAACTGGTACTGCACGAACAGACCAAGCTGGCTTCCAAACGCGCTTGCCGTTTTCTTCTACAACTTCACCACCGAAGTTGACGCGCTGGTCACGACCATAATCAATGTGACCCCATGGCTCTTCATTGCTAAGCCAGTAATCAGGGGTTTCAACCTGCTTACCTTCTTCATCAAAGCGCTGCTTGAAGATGCCGTAACGATACTGGATGCCGTAGCCAAATGCTGGAACGCCAATAGAGGCGAGTGAATCGATGAAGCAGGCTGCGAGACGACCCAAACCGCCGTTACCTAAACCTGGTTCATACTCAGCATCGATAACAGCCTTTGGATCAAAGCCAAGCTTAGTAACAGCCTTATTGAATTGATCAGTAAGACCAGCGTTCAACAAAGCGTTCTCAAGCTGCTTACCCATCAAGAACTCTGCGCTCAAATAGCCCACAGCCTTGGTGTTGCCATTAACCGTGTCATGCTGAGTCTGCATCCAAGAGTCCATCAAGTGACGACGAACTGCGGTAGCAGCGGCAACATACACATCTGCCGTAGTGGCCTGCTCTGGCGTTACACCCTGGGTGTACTTGAGGTGCTCTTGAAGTTCTTTGGCAAATGCCGTCGCAGTAGTTTTGGCTTTCGGCGCGACGTGTTTAGTCATATTTGACTCCTTGTGCCGTTTGATATATTTCCTAAAAGTGTGCAGTCTAAAACTTTGTGTTTAGACAATTAAACCACCACCATTTTGCAGATAACCTTTGCAGATAACTACAAGAGGCATGTGAATGCACACGATAACCCCAAGAATACCACAACCTAACCCCTTTAAATATTTGTATATAACGTCTTAATACAAATATATTGCTGAAAGTAGGTTGTTTAGAAGATAATAAAAAGTATGTCAGTAATACTTGAACGAGATATAAAACGAGGACAATGTGCTTGGCAATCCTGGCGCGAATCAGCTATTAAAGCACTTGGCGATGGCGTAGAAGCTACGCAAATAAATAGTAATATTTTAAATATCTCTTTAAGCGACGAAGCTTTAGCAGTTAGATATTCGCTATATCTTCTTGAAAATAAGGTGCCTGGGTGTGCAGTAGAAGTAAGAGTTGCGCCTTTTGGTGCAGTAAAAATTTTGGAAGGACCAGCTTCGGATCCGCATAATCTCACGCCGCCAGATGTTATTGAACTTGAGCCTAAAGTATGGCTTCGATTAGCGAGTGGTGTTACTAAATGGCATCAGGAACAGGACTTTGGCAACATAAGTGCAATTGGCGAGCGTGATGATTTAAGCGATATTTTGCCGTTGTAAGTTGGCTTTAAGCAGCTTAAATTGCGTATTTACAGCATGTATTTACAAATATCCTGGGCAAACAGTATTTCGAATGCCCAGGATACGTAAATAAAATAATTTTAATAAAATTTAATTTTTAATTGTCGTGTTTGTGTATGAAGTTTGGAATTGGCATAGGGATATGATGATGCACTGGCGTGTGCGCTCCCGAGTTTGTAGAAGAGTTTTCGCTGCTAACGGCTTTTGCAGCTGCTTCCGCAGCCCACTTGGCATACTCGTCTAAATCATCTTCGTTTGAAGCATCAACGGCATCATTTTCTTGATCTGTGTCATTCTCTTCTGGAAGATATGTATCTTCCTCATAGCTTTCGCTCGACGCAAATGGATCGAAGGATCCTTGTCCGGGTTCGCTGGAATTAAGTTCCTTAGCAAGCTCGTCATAATCCGTATCGGTCGTCAGGTATTTGAGCTTACGGGCAATTTTCTGTTGCTTTGCCTTCTGTCGTCCGCGGCCCATCTGACCCCCTCTAAAAATTAAGTAACAATCAGTTCATCACACAAGAGCGTACCACTTAACCGCAACCGAGTATATTGTCTGTGTAAACTTTTACCATAAAAGCCATATTTTCAGCGTAAAAATACGCACAATTAAGGAGCCTAAAATGCCGGAAGAAGCACAGGTTACAGCTGCTGGTAATGAGATGAGCGCAAGCTTCCTTGCAGCGCGTAAACGTTCAGATGCAACGCTTGAAAAGTTAAAAGCTAGCCCTTCGTCTTTTACTATGCTTACTGGAGATCGTCCAACTGGCCGTTTGCATTTAGGACATTATTTTGGATCTATTCGTGAGCGTGTTGCAATGCAGCAGCGCGGAGTAAAAACTAATATTATTATTGCAGATTATCAAGTAATTACTGATCGTGACACTACTGAGCATATTGAAGATAATGTTTTGAATTTAGTGCTGGATTATATGGCTGCCGGAATTGATCCTGAAAAAACAATGATATTTACTCATTCCGCAGTTCCTGCAGCAAATCAGCTTATGTTGCCTTTCCTTTCGCTTGTTACAGAAGCAGAGTTACACAGGAATCCTACTGTAAAGTCGGAAATGGAATCATCTGGACATGCTTTAACCGGATTGCTCCTTACGTACCCAGTGCACCAAGCTTGCGATATTTTGTTCTGCAAAGCTAATGTTGTGCCGATCGGTAAAGATAATTTGCCGCACGTTGAAATCACTCGTACGATTGCGCGCCGTTTTAATGAGAGATACGCAAAAAAGAATCCAGTGTTCCCAGAGCCAGCAGCAATTTTGTCTGATGCTCCTGAAATTCCAGGATTGGACGGACGAAAGATGAGTAAATCTTACGGTAATTCGATTATGCTCGGAGCTACTGTCGAGGAAACTGCCAAATTAATTAAGAAGAGTCCAACTGATTCTGAGAGGATGATTACTTTTGATCCAGTAACTCGTCCGCAAGTTTCTGCGCTTCTTACTACCGCAGGTTTAGTTACAGGCAGGGATCCTAAAGAGATTGCTGAAGAAATTGGCAACGCTGGTGCTGGCGCATTGAAAGCTTACGTAATTGAAAATGTAAATAATTTCTTGGCACCTCACCGTGAGCGTCGTGCAGAACTTGCAAAAGACATGGATACTGTTCGAGACATTTTACATGACGGCAATAAGCGTGCAAATGCTATTGCAGAAGAAACGCTTTCCCAAGTGCGAGATGCTATGGGAATGAAGTATTAATTAAATTTCAATAAGTAAAGTAATAAAAAATAAAGCCGCTCGCAAGAAAACTTGTAAGCGGCTTTTTGTTAAAAATTAACGGGCTGAAACTTAGAACATCACACGTCGTAACGCCAGCTTTTATCTGTAATAACGCGTGCTACAGCAAGACCAATAGGTAAGCAAATAATTACCATGAAAGCGCGGAAAGTCCAGTCTAACGCCGGAAGCGTGTGGAATTGACCAAGATAAAACATTGCGCGATACATATAAAGTCCAGGAACCATAATTACGATAGATGGAACCGTAAGACCTATTCGTGGATAACCCAAATATTGAGGCGCTAATCCGTGACGAACGATAGTTCTCCAAGCAGAAGCTAGCAAACCTGCCAATAAAGCACCGCTGAAAGCTGCAATTTCGGCAGCAACTCCAAAATCTGTCATAGTTAAGCGAAGAGTATCTGTAATAGCGCCAATAATGCCAGCAACTATGCACATGCGTTGTGGAGAATTAAACAGCACTGAGAAGCCCCATACTCCGGCAAAAGCTGTAATAAGTCGAAGAACTGTGTTAAGCCAAGGGTTTAATCCGAGAGGAGGGAAGCCTTGAGGATTGAGCTGTACAAGGCTTGCAACCGTCCATCCTGCAAGAGTTCCCATCAAAATAATCGCCATTGTGTAACACAGTCGTTGAATTCCTGAAGGGAAATCAATTTTTGCAATATCTAAGCCGCCTGTAATAAGAGGGAATCCAGGAATAACAAACAACACTGAACCAATATATGCAGTTGTATGATTGAGCGCGCTAGGGTCAAAGAAGCCAATAAGACGTAAAGCCCCAATGCATGATAGTGCACCTATTGCAACAGCTACGAATGTAACTACAAACTGGTTTAGATGCTTCATAAACATTCTGCGACGAATATAGTGACCGATTCCTGCTCCAATAAAAGCACCAATCATGTCGTAAATGCCGCCGCCAAGCAAGAACGCAAAGGATGCGCAAGCAACTGCCGAAGCAAGACCAGCAAACCACGGTTTGTATAGCGGTTTCCTATTTTTAATCAAATCAAGACGGTCGTGTACTTCCCTAACTGTAAGAGGATGATCATTTTTAGATTCGTCATTACTATTAGATGCGTTTACGTGCGAAAAATGTTCAGCGTAAGCACTTTCTGGCTGCAATGCAAAAATGCCGCGTGGTTTTTCTTTTTTTATAGCTTCTTGCAACGCTTTCTTTTTTGCAATTTTAGTAGCATTTTCTTCAGACTGCTTAGCTGTTTGTACAATGGTATGTTCGTCGTCGCTCGCTTGCAATGTGTCAACTAATTCCTTAGAAACAGCAGCTTTAGAGTGATATAAAGAATCGTTTCCAAGCTTGACGTTAAACCAATCTGCAAAATGTTCTAGAAGCCAAATGCGCTCAGTGTTAACACCTGTGGTTGGAAGATCTACAACTTCAGTAATTCGCTCATGCTTATCAGTACAAGTTGCTTCAATATCTGTGAGATTCACGTCCGCGCGCACATGTACACCCATTGGTTCGCCGATTCTGTGCATAAGCTCGCGAACTCGGTAGCTTCCTGTGCCTGCTCCTAAACCGAGCGCACCGACGCGAATAATAATACTCGATTTCGCAGCAATTCCTGCTTGCGTAACTGGCTTATCCCAATCTCGCTCAACATCGTCCATATCGAGTGGAATAGCATGAGTATGAAAACGCCCAGAAGGTTTTCCGACTATATGACCAGTCGAAAGAATTTCAGGCTTATCGCAATCGCAGTTGTTGATGCTGTTGTCGTATTCATTATTCTCGATATTATTCTCTGCTGTACTCACAATTTTTTAGTATACGCAACCCCGTTGCCGAGTTATATTTTGTTGATAAATCAGCATTCTTTACTACGTCCGGTGGTAGTTTCACAATTAACTTGGTATCTCGCTGGAAACAAGGCTGTGGGCTTGCAACTTCTGACCTACATAACCGCGGAGGAGCCGCGGAAGTCAGACGACCAAGCAACCTTAGTCTGGCGTAAGGAGGTCTGATGGCAACAGAAAATCAGCAGGTTACTCCGGCAGACGCAACTATTGTTACGTCTGGTTTAGGGCGAAAAGGCCCAGAGGAGCGTGACCTTCCAGCATCACTTAAGCAAGACATGGATTTGTGCTTGCATATTCTTCGCGATGTTCTTGGCGAATTTGATGAAAAATTATTAGCAGTATTCGACGATGTGCGTTTGAATGCTGTAGAAGCTAGTGCAGCTCATTTTGCGCAAATGGTAGACGCAAAAGTAACTGCAGATGATGGCTTAAGTAAAGCTGTTAGCAAGCTCAACGGAATGAATTTGCACGATACGCAGCTTTTAGCTCGTGCTTTCGCAACATATTTCCACTTGGCAAATTTGTGCGAGGAAAATTATCGTGTTTCTGTACTTCATCAGCGTGAATGTGAAGTTGAAGATTCGTTACCGGTTGATCCAGTTAATGAACTAACTTGTGCTTATCACAAGTTGCTTACTGAAATGAGCCCTGCTGAAGCGAAAGAATTGCTCGCAAAGCTTGAGTTCCATCCTGTATTTACTGCGCACCCAACCGAAGCTCGTCGTAAAGCCGTTGCAGGTAAAATTCGCAGAATTTCGCAATTATTAAGCGAACATCATCGTTTAGGCGGATCTGATAAGCGCGAAAATTATCGTCGTCTCTATAACGAAATTGATGCGCTTCTTCGCACTTCTCCGATTGCTTTGAAGAAGCCAACTCCAGTTGAAGAAGCCGACACTATTCTTGACATTTTTGACGCTACTTTGTTTGACACGATTCCAGTCGTGTATCGTCGATTTGACGATTGGCTGCTTGGCAAGAAGGCTGGATTAGTTCCTCCGCGTTGCCCTGCATTCTTCCATCCAGGAAGCTGGATTGGTTCAGATCGAGATGGCAACCCTAATGTGACAGCTAAAGTGAGTCGTCAAGTCGCTCGAAAGTTTAGCGATCACGTGCTTGTGGCTTTGGAGAATCGTACTCGCGAAGTTGGAAAATGCTTAACTATGGAAACGCGCACAACGCCTCCAAGTGTGGAGTTGCTTGAGTTGTGGAATCGTCAGCGCGAAATGAGCGAACAGCTTACAGAAAACGCTTCGGATGTTTCTAACAGTGAGCCGCATCGTGCTGTAATGCTTGTAATGGCTGACCGTTTGCATCGCACTATTAGCCGCGATACGGATTTGATGTATCATTCTTGCGAAGATTTCATTGAGGATTTGCAAATTGTGCAACGCTCTTTGGCAGAAGGCGGAGATCCTCGTGCTGCATATGGTCCTTTGCAGGATTTGATTTGGCAGGCGCAAACCTTTGGATTCCACATGGTTGAAATGGAATTCCGTCAGCATTCTCTCGTGCATTCTCGTGCTTTGGAAGATATTCGCGAACATGGATTGCATGGCGAACGCGGTCCGCTTCAGCCAATGACTCGTGAAGTACTCGATACGTTCCGCGCTTTGGGAGCAATTCAAAAGCGCAACGGTATGCGCGCTGCTCGACGCTACATTATTTCCTTCGCAAAATCTGCTCAGCATGTACGTGACGTATTTGAGCTAAATCGTCTTGCTTTCGCTCATCCACAGGATGCGCCAACAATCGACGTCATTCCGCTGTTTGAGCAGCTTGAAGATTTGCAGAATTCCGTAAATGTGCTTGAGGAGATTATTAAAATTCCTGAAGTGCAAGCTCGTCTTAAGGCTACTGGTCGCAAGATGGAAGTTATGCTTGGATATTCGGATTCTTCCAAGGATGCTGGCCCTACTTCCGCAACGCTTGCTTTGCATTCCGCTCAGGAGCGAATTGCTCAATGGGCTAAGAAGCATGATATTGATTTGACACTGTTCCACGGCCGCGGTGGTGCTGTTGGTCGCGGTGGCGGTCCTGCAAACCGTGCAGTGCTTGCTCAGCCTGTTGGCTCCGTCAACTGCCGATTCAAGCTTACTGAGCAGGGCGAGGTTATTTTCGCACGATATGGCAATCCAATTCTTGCTATTCGTCACGTTGAATCTGTTGCTTCTGCAACTTTGCTTCAGTCTTCGCCAAGTGTTGAGAAAACTAACACTGATATGACGAAGAAGTATGCGGATATGGCTGCAAAACTTGATGTTGCAGCTCATGAGCGCTTCCTTGATTTGTTGCAAACGGATGATTTTACTCCATGGTTCTCCACGGTTACGCCGCTTAGCGAGATTGGCTTGCTACCAATCGGTTCTCGCCCAGCTAAGCGCGGTTTGGGTGCGAAGTCTTTGGACGATTTGCGCACAATCCCGTGGGTGTTCTCTTGGGCTCAGGCGCGAATCAATTTGGCAGCATGGTACGGTTTGGGCACGGCTTGCGAAAAGTTTGGTGACTTGGAAACTTTGCGCAGAGCTTACGAAGAGTGGCCGCTATTCAGTACTTTTATTGACAATATTGAGATGTCTTTGGCTAAGACAGATGAGCGTATTGCTCGCATGTACTTAAGCCTTGGAGATCGTGAAGATTTGAGCGATAAAGTACTTTCAGAAATGCAGCTTACTCGCAAGTGGGTTTTGCAAATTGTCGACGACAAGTGGCCTTTGCAGCACCGTCACGTGCTTGGCCAGGCTATTCGTGTGCGCTCGCCTTATGTTGACGCGCTGTCTGTAATCCAGTCGCTTGCATTGCACAAGCTTCGCAACAAGGTAGACAAAGAAGAGCTTAGCGAAAGCCAGCAGGCAGAGTTCATCTACCTTATTCTTTGCACTGTTTCTGGTGTTGCTGCAGGCTTGCAGAATACTGGATGATTTTATAAGTTTATATGATTAAGAAAAGCCTTCGTGCTGCTTTGTTAGCTGTGCGTTGGCTTTTCTTTTTATAATCATATTTTATAAATTTTGTTAGCTTTTATAGCATATTTTCTATTTAACACAGTAACGATAGAATATGTTTTATAAGTCGAAGTGTTTTCAAAATTTGTTGATAGCTTGTATTCGTCACCTTTGCGCAAGCGCATCAATACAAGGAGGTAATAATGCACGAGACAGTCAAAGAAGATCTTTTAAAAGAAGATTCACTTTTGGCTACATCTGTGTGGAGCGCGATGCTAGCTGGTAACCGTAAGTTTGCAGAAGGCTCATTAAATTGTGATGGACTTAGTGAAGAAACGAGATTATCTCTTATTGAAGGTCAGCATCCTGGAGCTGTTGTTCTTTCCTGTGCTGACTCGCGCGTTGCTCCAGAATTTGTGTTCGGTGCCGGTTTAGGTGATATTTTTTCTGTTCGCACTGCAGGCGAAGTGCTTGATGATGCTGTAATTGCATCTTTAGAATACGCTGTAAGCGATTTGGGAGTAAAAGTGCTTGTTGTGCTTGGGCATGAGCATTGCGGTGCAGTACAAGCCGTTTTGCCGAATGTGCAAAAGCTGGTTTCTAAATACGGCGAAGATGAAACAAGCGAAATAATTGAGTCTAGCGAGTCAATATTGCTTCGTTCTTTAGGTCCTGCTGCACTTGCTGGTATTGAAGAAGAATTAAACACGGATGATATTGAACGAATCCATGTATCTAATATTCTTGCTGAAATATGTAATAAATCTCAAACTATTCGTGAATCTGCTTTTAATGATAACCTCATGCTAGTTGGTGCTAGGTATAGAATGAAGGATGGTTTGGTAGAGGTTCTTTCATGCTAAGTAGCATGTAGTCACATTTTTAACAGAATTATTAATACGTTGTTAGGTTACAAATATGAATCAATCATCTAAAGGTACGCTTGGTGCGAATTCTGCAAATTCTGCTAATTCTGCGAACTATCTTTTCTTGCTTGTTGGAGCTCCTTTAGTAGCTTTTATTATTGCAGCTGCTCCTGCTTTACAGGGGAGACATCCTTGGTTTCTAATTGATACAACAATTCGAGGTGTTTCCGGTTTGTTGCTACAAGCGATACCTTTTACTCTCATAGGTGTGCTTGTTTCTGCTGCAGTAGAAACTTGGGTAACTGCTGATTTTATTGAGAAACATGCTCCAAAATCTACGGCAAACGGTTTTTTGGCTGCCATATTGGCTGGCGTTTGCGTGCCTGTTTGTGATTGTGTAGTAGTTCCAACGTTTTCTCGTTTAGTTGCAAGAAAACTACCATTACCGTGCGCCATAACTTTTCTATGTGCAGTTCCTGTTGTAAATCCAGTATCTGTATTAGCAACATTTTATGCGTTCTCTGACGCCCCAGCTGTTGCTATTATGCGTATTGCTCTAGGTGTTGGTATTGCATTACTGGTTGGATTAAGTTTTGTTATATTCCCTTCAAAAACCAATATTTTGCGTAAGAAAATTTTAGTAGAAAATAAATCTTCTTTACATTGTTCTTGCGAATTGAATAACGAAAGTAATCTCACAAAAAATAATATTGAAAAGCATAGTATTTCTGCGCAAATTCGCAAATATGTGCAGCATATACATCAGGATTTAATAAAATTAATTCCAATTATTGTATGTGGAACTATAGTTGCTTCTGTAATTCGCGCATGGCTCGGAGCTGATCCTGCTTCTCGCGTACAAGTGAGTAATGTGTTAATTGCTATTCCTGTAATGATGGCTATTGCGTACGCAAGCTCTCTATGCTCCAGCTCAGATGCTGTAATTGCAAGAAGTTTAGCAACATCATTGCCTATGTCGTCGGTGCTAGTATTTCTGCTGTTTGGTCCTATGCTTGATTTAAAGAATACGCTTATGCTCGTTGAGGATTGCCGTGGTAAATTTGTGTGGCGCTTAACATTAACTATTGCTTTTGCGTGCTTCCTAGCGTCATTATTAGCTCACTGGGCTTGGGGGTTCATCGCATGAAAAAACAAAAATGTGTTGAGCATAATGCTTGTAAAAAAATCACTTTAGCTCAATTGGTAGAAGCTATTTTATTGCTATTTTTTGCAGTCATAATTGCGGAAGTTACTTTAAGCGGTCAATATACGCTTTTTACTACGCCTAGAGCATATTATTATTTGTTAATTACTGCTATTTTGCTATTTATTCTGTCTATATGCGCTGCGATTGGATGGTTTTCTGTTTCTTCGCGCGATGTTTGGCGTATGCTTGTAGCTTTCGTTGTTCCTGCGCTACTTATTATTGTTCCTTTGCGTTACGCTCAAAATATTAGTGTAGATGGATTCGACCAGTATGCTGGTGGTCGTGCTATTGCTATTCGTAGCCAAAATTATCCTTTGTCGGGATTGTATGAAAAGTCTCGTGAGATAGCAGTTGATGATGATGATTTTGGCTCCTGGTATGACGAAATCGATCATAATGCTGCAAAATATGATGGATACACGATTACTCTTACAGGTTTTGTTAGCAGAGATTCTACGTTGAATGCAAATCAATTTAGGGTATCTCGTCAGCTTATGTCATGCTGTATTCTCGACATGTCTCCGTTTGGATTAGTTGCCGAAAAATCAAATATTGGCGAAATTCAAGATCATGAATGGGTGCGTGTTCGTGCACGTGTTTCTAGAGGCAATATTGGCATTCCTGGATATCAGCATCCTGGAGTTGTGCTGCACGTTATATCAATGCAAACAGCTCAAGCTCCAACTGGATATTTTTATCGCCCATAAATAATTTATCTTCGTTAATGGTGATAATTATTTTAGAATTGTTGATATCGCATAGAAGTAAACTAAGATAACAAGTATGGCGATTGGTTTTAATATTCTACTCATTATGATTTTTTTGCTATTTGGTTCCGTATTTGCGGCAACCGAATTAGCTTTAGTGAGCTTGAGAAGTTCGCAAATTGATCGCATGGAATTGCAGGATGCGCGTGGCGCTAGAGTTGCAAAAATTGCCCGCGATCCCAACACTTTTCTATCTGCTCTACAAATTGGAGTAACTCTTTCTGGCTTTCTTTCCGCATCGTTTGGTGAGTCTGCTTTAGCTCCGTATGTTGTGCCGGTTGTATGTTCATGGGGTGTTTCTTCGCACGTTGCTGGCCCACTTACAACAATCTTCCTAACTCTTGTTATTTCTTACTGTTCTATTGTTATTTCTGAATTAGTTCCGAAACGTATTGCTATGCAGCGTGCTGAGCAGATTGCGCGATCGGTTGTGCCGGCAGTAGATATTTTCTCAAAGATTTGCAAGCCTTTAATTTGGCTTATTGGAAAGAATACGAACGGTTTTGTGCGCATTCTTGGCTTTGATCCTAATGAGAAGGAAAGCGAAGTTTCTGACGAAGAATTGCGCGTGCTTGTTAATAGCAATAAGCGTTTAAGTCAGGATGAGCGCAATATTTTGGATGACGTGTTTGATGCTTCGGAAACTATTGTTGCTGAAGTGATGCGTCCTCGTGCTGATGTTGAGTTTTTGGATGGTTCATTGAGCCTTGAAGAAGCTGCCGCGAAAATTCGTGAGCTTCCGTATTCTCGCTACCCTGTTATTGGCAAAGATTTTGATGATGTTATAGGTTTTGTGCATGTTCGCGATTTGCTAGATGTGCGTGATCCAAATGCAAAAACTGTTGCAGATGTAACTCGCGAAGGAATTAGTCTTCCTGGAACTTCCAAACTATTGCCGAGCCTGGAACTTCTTCGTAAACGTGGTATTCATTTGGCTGTTGTCATCGATGAATATGGTGGAACTGACGGTATTGTTACGCTCGAGGACATGACAGAAGAGCTAGTTGGAGATATTCGCGATGAATATGATTTGCCTGGTGAAACTGAGCAAAATAATGTGAATAAAACAACTGCTTTTGTAAATGGTGTTGCAAAAATTGATGGCGGTATGACCATTGAAGATTTTGCTGACATTACCGGCATTGAGCTTGAAGACGGTCCGTATGAGACTGTTGCAGGCTACTTTTTAGCGCATACTGGTTCAATGGGAAGTGTTGGAGCTGTTTTGCATGATGCGGATGGTTACGATATGACTGTGACTGCGGTTGATGGTAGGCGTATTGCGACGATTGAAGTGCGTCGCCGCGCGTAGTTTAAGCCATAGCAGTAGAATAATAACGGTATTAACAAACCTAAGGAAGGATAGAACATGGCTTTGTTGCATATTTTGCCAGGTCTCGACGAAGCGGCCAGTGAAAAGGCTGTTGCCATTTTACAGAATCGTTTAAGCCACGAGCAGGAAGCTGCTTTGGTGCTTAAGCATGCGCATTGGAATGTTACTGGTTCAGATTTTATTGCAGTTCATGAAATGCTTGATCCACAGGTTGCTGAAGTTTTGGCGCAGGCGGATGAAACTGCTGAGCGAATTGCAACTTTGGGCGGTTCTCCACTTGGACGTGCTGATGATGTTGTTGCTGCTCGTACATGGAAGCGTTTTGCTTTGACTGGTCGCAAGTCCACAAAGGAGTATTTGCAAGCGCTTATTGAATACTATAACGATATGATTGCAGACGATCGCAAGGCTATCGCGGAGCTTGATGAGCTTGATTTAGTTAGCTCAAATATTATTCAAGATCATGTTCAACAGTTGGAAAAGTTCCAGTGGTTCATGCGTAGCCATCTTGATTAATTAACCTCTGTTTAATTTTTTTGATTCAAACCGCAACATGCTATTTTCTTTTTATGGCGTGTTGCGGTTTGACATTTTCTGTGTCTGTGCTAATGTAACTACTTGTATGTTTTAGGCGTACGAGTTGGGCCCGTAGCTCAGGTGGTTAGAGCGCATCCCTGATAAGGATGAGGTCGGAGGTTCAAGTCCTCCCGGGCCCACGGAATTGAGTGATTATTTCATTCAATACCGAATGGGGCTATGGCGCAGCTGGTAGCGCATCTGCTTTGCAAGCAGAGGGTCAGGAGTTCGAGTCTCCTTAGCTCCACGAACAGGGTTCTGATTGATTTTCCAATCAGAACTTTTTTGTTTATTAATTTATTTTTTTGGATTTGTTTTGGTTTTGCATTATTTAAGCTTGTGTTTATGAGAATGTTTCTCATCAAGGCTTCATGGTATATTAAAGAGACAAATAAATAATTAAAAGTCATTGTTAATTCCAAAATTGGGATTAACCAAAAATCAACATAAGTATCTTTACGCCGTGTATTGAGTGCGCTATTTAGGTTGCGCTCAGTGGGTTAACAAGGCGTGAAATCGTGTGTTAGCAGCGTCTTAAGCGTAGTTAACCTGATCAGCGTAAGGAAAGTGTATGCGTAAACTTTTAGCATATTGCCGTCGTGCACCACAATTAACAGTCGTAATTCTTGCTTTTCCGTTTATTGCGCCTTTGTACTCGTATAATTTGCCTATATTAACTACTTTCTGTGAGCAAATTTCTAATTTTTCGCAGCAAATCTTTGATTTTTTAAAAATTAATTGCAGTATTTCCATAAGTATTAGTCTTGGCAAAACTATTATCGCTATTCTCGTTTTATATACGAGCGTTATTTCTTTGCGTAATATGATTAAACATTTACTGCATGGAACTTTAGGTATTGATCTACTTGCTTTTGTTGCATTGCTTACAACACTTTGTATTGGTGAGTTCTGGGCAAGTTATTTGATTGTTGTAATGGTTTGGACTGGAGAAGCTATAGAAGATTTTGCGCATATGAAAGCTCAGCGCAATCTATCTCTTTTAGTAAGCGCAGCTCCAAAAACTGCTCACCTTATGACTTTGCCAGGTATTGAGCATGGTATGAATCATAATCAAGCAAATGATAAATCATACGAACCGCCATGTTTGAGTGAAAATCAGTGCAAGCCTAGCTCGTGTGTTCTGTGCCAGCATGCTGAATTTAGAAAAGTAGATGCCGCTAATTCTAAGCAATCTAATAGTAGCGAGCAAAATAGCGAAAGTAATTGCGAAAATAATGACTTGCAAAATTGCAACTGTAAACAAAATAATTGCCCATTTTTGCAAGCATCTACAGACAACGAAATCTCCTCAAATTTGCAGCGTTACGCTACAGTTCCTGTTGATGAGCTAAAGATAGGAAACGTAATTATTGTGCTTCCTGGCGAAACAGTGCCAGTTGACGGTGAATTATTAAGCGGTTCTGCAATTTTAGACACAAGTGCTATTAACGGAGAATCTGTTCCTAGAGAAGTCTATGCGGGAGCTGCAGTGCTTTCAGGCTGTGTAAACGGTGGAGTTGTGCTTATTATGCGCGTAACAAAGCTGTCTAAAAACTCGCAGTATCAGAAAATCATGCAGCTTGTTGAGTCTGCTAGGTCTTCTAAAGCTGCAGTAGTTAGATTTGCAGACATGCTATCTGTGCCGTTTACAGTATTATCTTTTGCGATTGCAGGTCTTGCTTGGAGCTTTTCTGGCGACGCATTGCGATTTGCGCAAGTATTGGTTCTAGCAACCCCATGTCCTCTGCTTATTGCAGTTCCAGTTGCTTGCATGGCTGGTACTGGGCGTTTAGCAAAACTTGGAATTGTTGTTAAAAGTCAGGATGTGCTTGAGCAATTAAGTCGTGTAACAGACGTATTTTTTGACAAAACCGGCACGCTAACTGTAAAACAGCCGCAAGTTGTAAACGTAGACGTAATCGATACTACGCAGAAAGCTGATCGAATTGTGATGCTCGCAGGTGTGCTAGAAACGTATTCTCAGCATATTCTCGCTGGAGGTATAGCAAAAGCAGGTTCAGTTTTGTGGGAGCACACGCATCCATCTTCAACTCCGCAATTGCCTAGCGTTAGAGAATACCCAGTAGTGCATAGTGTGAAGGAAACTGCAGGTCAGGGTATTCAAGGCGTTGTAGATGGTGTTTTGGTGCGCGTTGGGCGTAGAAAGTATGTTACTGAGCAAACTGATATTAATAAACAGGTCATGAATCATATTGCGACACAACATATTGCGGCACAACATGTAGTCAATGCGCTCGCTGCAGACGAAATGGCAACCTATGTTTCCTTTGACGGAGTGCTAGTTGGTCGGATTGTGTTAAAAGACGTGCCTCGCGATAACGCGAAATCAACTATTGACGCATTGCGTACGCTTGGTGCGCGCTCAATATCTATTCTTACTGGAGATAGTTTGCAAGCTGCAACAACAATTGGTAAAAGCGTTGGAATTGACACAATATATGCAGATTTGCTTCCGCAAGATAAATTAGCGTATGTAAAAAAGCACAATTACAATGCAGCCAAAAGTAAGAAAGATTCGACTGTAACAATGATGGTTGGAGACGGTGTAAACGATGCTCCAGTGCTTGCGGCTGCAGATATTGGCGTAGCGGTAACGGATGGCACAGATACGGCAGCATCTGAATGTGCTCAGTTAGTTATTATGAACAACGATATTTCTTCTGTTGCAAGCGCAATAAGAGTAGCAAAACATACTAAATGCGTTATGGTTCAGTCAGTATTGATGGGCATTGGATTGGCAATTATAAGTATGATTTTTGCGGCTTTCGGTTTTATTCCAGCAGTTATTGGCGCAATGATGCAAGAAGCAATTGATGTTGTTGCTATTATGTGGGCTTTAACAGCATTGCGCGAACGAAAATAAAAATATTTTTGGCAATATTTTTTACGATATTCATTACGACACCTTTAATAATATTCGTTTGAGCATTTTATTTATTTGAGCATGTTGTAAGACGAAGTAATGCGCTAGTCTAATTATGAAAGCATACGAGTTAGCTGCAAACGGTAAGAGCTCAAGCTTGTACGTAACTTATTTTTGGCGAAGAATTACATATAAACGCTTTACAGTTACGCTGCTGAGTGGATTGAGGCAACCTATGCTTGTAGGCCGCGCTAAATAGCGCGAAAACGGCGAAAAGTGCCGTATAATACAGCTCAATATGGGGATAATAATGGAAAAAAATAATTTAAGCGAAAATGTTTCACAAGAAACATCTCAACTGCGTATTGCTGTAATAGGAGCAGGCCCTGCAGGAGTGTATTCTTCCGATATCTTCTTACGCCAGATTGCAAAGCGTGGAGAAGAATTGGGATTAGGCTCTAGCGCTCGCATCGATCTTTTTGAAAAATTGCCAGTGCCTTTTGGATTAGTGCGTTACGGAGTAGCTCCTGACCATCCAAGTATCAAATTTATTGCGGATGCGCTTGAAAAGACGCTTGATAATCCAAATATTCATCTTTATGCAAATGTTGAATTTGGTAAGGATATTGCATTAGAAGATTTATTGGAACGCTACGATGCTGTGCTATTTGCAACCGGCGCTGTGAAAGATAGGCCTCTTCGAGGAGTTCCAGGCGCCGATTTAGACGGAGTGTACGGAGCTGCAAAATTCGTAGAATGGTACGACGGATACCCGACTAGCAATCGAGAATGGCCGCTTGAAGCAAAAGAAGTAGCTGTTATTGGCGGCGGAAATGTGGCAATGGATGTTGCTCGTGAGCTTTTACGAGATCCTGATTATTTGCGCGCGCATACGGATATTCCAGACGACGTGTATGAGGGATTGCAAAAAAATAAAACCCAAACCTTGCATTTATTTATTCGTCGTGGAGTTGCCCAAGCAAAATTCTCTGTTCAAGAATTGCGCGAAATGGAAAAGTTATCCGGAGTGCAAATTGTTATTAATGAGGATGATTTTGAACTTGACGATGAGACTATTGAAGTAGCCGGTAACGATAAGCTCACGCGTCAAATGGTTGAGGAACTTTTTGCGATTCGAGACATGGCAGAAGATATGGAAGATGGCGGAAACGTTGATTTTGAGGGGAATCCAGCCGACAAACGCTATATTATCCACTTCAACTGTGCGCCGGTAGAAATTCTTGGTGAAGATGGGCGTGTGAAAGCAATACGAGTTGAGCGAACTGTAACAAGCGCGGATGGCACAATGACTCGCACAGGTGAATTTGAAGATTACGCTGTGCAAGCTGTTTACCATGCCATTGGCTACCATCCTGCAGAAGTTACAGGAATTGCTTACGACGAAAAGCGTACTTTGCTTGCAAATATTGATGGACGCTTAGTGACGTCTGTAGAAAATGGCGAAGTCCGTGAGCGATTGTATGCAACTGGCTGGGCTAAGCGTGGGCCGGTAGGATTAATCGGCTCTACAAAATCCGATGCTCTTTTGATTGTTAATAATATGCTTGAAGATTTATCTAAAGCTGGCAATGCTGGGCGAATCGCACCTGATCGCGATGAAAATTCTATAGATAAATTATTGGCAGAAAAGGGCATTAAACCAATTGATTACGCCGGTTGGAAGCGAGTTGACTCTTATGAGCGTGAGCTTGGAGCCAATGAGCAGAGAACTCGAAAGAAAGTTGTTTCAGCGTCTGAACTTGTAAATATTGCTTTAGGTAGCAAATAATGCCCTAAATAAACTGAAAATATTACTTAGTATTTAAGTTTGTAGTTAGTAAATACGCAGTATATATTCAGAAAAATTTAAGTTCGCATTATTAAGATAGATCATATGTTGAAAGGCTTGAGAATACACTATGGCAGCTTAAAAGCCGCACTATTTTTTGTTGTTGTGTGGCTTTTTCTTGCCTTATGTTGGGTTCTTGCTGGCTCGCATCTGTCATCACTAATATGGTTCATTATTCCTGGTATTGCATTTAGTGTTTTTGCTTATTGGTGCTCAAGTAAGCTTGCGATTATTGCTATGCGTGCTACAGAGGTTAGTGAAGAAGAAGAGCCTGTGCTCTACGCAATGGTTAGAGATTTATCTGCTCGAATTGGTAAACCTATGCCGCGAGTAATGGTTTCTCCCTACGAAAGTCCTAATGCTTTTGCAACCGGTAGAAGTGAGCGTCATGCAAGCATATGTTGTACTCGTGGTTTGATTAATATCCTTAACGAGCGCGAGTTACGTAGTGTTATTGGTCATGAATTAACTCATATTTATAATCATGATATTCTCGCTTCTTCGCTGGCTACTGCTACAGCAACAGTATTAACGTACGTTGGTTCTTGGCTTGTTTATGTTGGTGATACATATCGTCGTGATATTCGCAAGTATTGCAAATTTATTGGTAAGTTTTTAAATATTTTATTCGCTCCTATTGCTTCTGTTATTATCAATGCAATTATTCCTGGTTCGCGTGAATTTGACGCAGATAAGGGAAGTAGTGAAATTACTGGAGATTTTGCTGCGCTTGCTTCCGCACTTAATAAAATTACCTACGGCATGCAGCTTCACGAGATGAAATCTACTGCTGGATTGCAGGCTGTTGCTTCTTTGATGATTATTTGCCCATGGAATAATAACGCTCCTGCGCTTGTGCGTTTGTGTACTGCGCGTCCTACTGTTCAGGATAGGATTGGGCGTCTAATGAGCATTGCTGCATGAATATTTTATTTGTTGAACTTGCTTGTCTTGTTTATTGAGTTCATAAACTGATTCCTAAATATTGAAGCGGTAAGCTGTGCATGATACCCTTAGATGGTTGTTGAAACTAGTTTGCTTTTAGTTACAGCATGCGGATGTAGTTCATCGGTAGAATGGAAGCTTCCCAAGCTTCAGAGGCGGGTTCGACTCCCGTCATCCGCTCCATTCAGATTGTAAAATTGTTAAGTTGTAGTTTTTGTACATTGGATGTATAAAAACTACAACTTACGCTTAGTTAAACTTTCTTTTTCTTGCAATTGTCACAATTGTGCTAGCAAACAGCATCAATGCAACGCTAAGTACAATTGGAATTATTTGTATTCCAGTACGAGGGAGTGCATTATTGGCTATTGTGGATTGTTTGTGTAAATGAGGGTCTTTCTTTACTAAAGTATTCGTCCACGCAACTTGTTTACCGTTTTCGTCAATAAGGACAATCGTATGATTGCCTTTATATTCTTCTGGAATAACTACGTCGAATACAATTCTGCCATATTCATTAATGTGAACTGTTACATATTTCATTCCATTTGCGCTATAAAGAAGTTTAGGGTTGGAATATATGTAGGCATAAGCTTTTACTGCTTTTTCTAGTTGTAATCTGCGCATGAATTCTGATGTTGCATTTACTGTAACAGTGATATGGTTATTTTTTCCCGCATAAGCAATGTTATTATTCCCGACGGTGAGAGTGTTGCACAACGCTGGAAGTAAATCTGCAATACTCTTTGGTGCTGATGGAATCTGTTGCTGTAATGTGTGTGATTCTGAGTTTGCGTTAAGCTCTATGTGGTTTCCGCGCATAGAATCGTTACTAACTGCAGGAGTTTGTAGAGTTTTGGAAGGATGCGTTGGTCCGGGAAATCCCATGCTTGGAATTTCCTTATGGTCTTGATCGAACTTATTAGTCTGTGGGGTTGTGCTATTTGCAGACTTATCAGGTTCGCCATTGCTAGAGTGCTCACTGTTGCCAGAATGAGATTCTGGTGTTGGTGGAACAGGTTGTGGCTCTGGTTTAGGCGCAGGTTTTGGCGGAACGGGTGTTGGATTCACCGGGTTTGGTTTCGGCTGCAGAGGCACTGCAGGTTGTTGATCAGGCGTCGGTGTCGGCGTAGGCGAAGGCGTTGGTTCCGGTGTTGGTGGAACAGGTGTCGGAGGTACGGGAGTTGGTGTTGGAGCTGGTGTCGCTGGTGTTAGCTCGGTCCATGGTGTTGATTTCTTTGCAGGAATTAACTCGGCCCACGTAATACTCTTTTTAGCTGGGTTTAGTGGTGTTGCTGGAATGATTTCTACAACGTGAGCTTTAAGAGTTACTTTCTGTTTTGCTTTGTTTGCAAAGGTTATTTCTACGATAAATGTTGTTTCTCCAGTGTTTGTTGT